>CAYRNH010000109.1:5522-7970 GCA_964425515.1 uncultured Thiotrichaceae bacterium
CCAATGGGAATGATCAGGCCACTGTCTTCTGCGACTTCTACGAAATCTTCGGGTTCGATGATGCCTTTTTCTGGATGCTGCCATCGCAATAAGCACTCAACACCCGCAACCTCGTTTTTGTGTATTTCGACCATGGGCTGATAGTGCAGAACAAACTCGTCATTTTGCAGCGCCTTGCGCAAGCTATTTTCCAGATCGAGTCGTTCCATTGCTGTCACGCTCATTTCTGGAGTGTAAAACTGAAAACAATGGCGACCATTTTCTTTGGCGCGGAACATAGCAGTATCCGCATTTTTTAGAAGTACGCGCGCATCACTCCCATCATCAGGAAAAACCGCGATCCCGACACTGGCGCTAACAAAGGTTTCATGATTATCAATTCTGACATTGTGTTTGAGAATAGTGGTGAGATTATCGGCAATCGAAATAGCATCTGAAGCGCTATCGATACCTTCAACAATCACCGCAAACTCATCACCGCCAAGACGCGCAACTGTATCGGCACGACGCAAAGAGCTGGACAGCAGTTTAGCGATCGTCTTAATGAGTTTGTCGCCCGCATCATGGCCGAACGAATCATTAACCAGCTTGAAATCATCCAGATCAATCAGCATTAACGCCACCGCATCGCGATTACGCGCAGCGCGAATCAGCGACTGTTCCAGACGATCCGCAAACAGTAAACGATTGGGTAATTGTGTGAGACTGTCACGATAGGCCAGCAATTTGACCTTGCGTTCGGCCACCACTGTGGCGATCACGGAACGCACGCGATGTTTAAGTACGGCCCACTTGATTGGTTTGGTGATGAAATCAATAGCGCCAACTTCATAGGCGCGCTCTACTGAAAGATCGTCGTCCAGACCGGTGATCATAATCACTGGAATATCTTTGAAACCTTTATCCTTGATCTGCTGACAGGCCGTAAAGCCGTCCAGTCCCGGCATAACGGCATCAAGCAGAATCAGGGCTGGATTGTGTTTTTCTACCGCTCTGATCGCTTCCAGGCCATCAGCAGCCTCGATGATTTCGTAATCCTCAGATTCCAGTACATGGCGCACCATGAGGCGAATCGAGGGATCATCATCAGCCAGAACGACTACAGGGCGTTCTTCG
Organism: uncultured Thiotrichaceae bacterium; assembly: GCA_964425515.1. Lineage (GTDB taxonomy): Bacteria > Pseudomonadota > Gammaproteobacteria > SZUA-229 > SZUA-229 > JASBSR01. Next base: position 6,639 of record CAYRNH010000109.1, read on the forward strand.
GTTTGCTGAGAATCATCGAAGAGTGAAATAACATTGCTCATTAACTGGAACTCCAGGTCGGGTGCCCGCGGCGGCACTAATAGACATTATAATCAGTGTAGCTCTTGCTCAATGACTCTGCCTTAAAAAAACAGAAAATCCTCATTAATTTTTAGTAGTTCAATAATAAGCCATGTTATTTTTCAGTGACATACCGCCTGTCTGCTGGTCTTGTGCTACTGGTCGAGACTCTTGCTCACCAGCTCGTAAACATCGCTGGATAGACCTTCTATCGCCCGTATGTGCTCCAGCTCCCGGCACATCAGCTGCTGTCTCTGAGGCCCATAGCGCTTCCAGCGAGTCAGCGGGATGGTCAGTCTGGCCGCAATCTGAGGATTGAGCCGGTCGAGCTTTTCAACATACTCAGCCAGCAGGCGATAACCCTGACCATCTACGCTGTGAAAATTGAGCGGATTCATGGCACAAAAAGCACCCAGCAGGGATCTGACACGATTCGGATTTTTCAGATCAAAGTCAGCGTGCTCGAACAGCCCTTTTACCCGTGTCAGCGCTCCTGCACCTGGCGCAGCAGCCTGTACGGTGAACCACTTATCAAGCACCAGCTGATCATGCTTCCATTGCTGGTAAAAATCCTCGATGACTTCTTCTGCAAACGCAGTTTCATGGTGCACCAGCATTCTGAAAGCAGCCAGTTGATCGGTCATATTACTGGCCGAACGATATTGCTCCATAGCGATTTGCTCGCAATCCATTTCCTTTGTGTACATCAGATATGACAGCGCCAGATTTTTCAGAAAGCGCTGGGCCATGGAGGCTGGTAACAGGTCAAAAACATCGCTGTGATTACCCTGATACACCTGCAGCCACTCGTCTTTCAATAATTCAGCGAGCTGCTGGTGAATGAATTCGCGCGCGTGATAAATCCCGTCCACATCGATTTCCTGCATCGATTCGGCCACATAGGCATGCGATGGCAAAGCCAGCGCGCGTGCTGTAAGCGCTTTATCAATCGTATTATCAGCGAGCGTTTTACGACAGGCCTCAACATAGTTCGGCGGCAGGATTAAATCCTGAGCCTGCTGCTGCGCTTCGACCATGCGAAGGATAATTCGCATACCAAGCTGTTGCCCGGCTTCCCAGCGATTAAATTCATCCTTGTCGTGCGCCATGCAAAATGCCAGCTCATCATCGGGTCGTTCGAATTCAAGCCTGACCGGTGCAGAAAAACCGCGGAGCACTGAAAGCACAGGTTTTTGCTTCACTTCGGAAAACACAAACTGCTGACTGTTCTCTTCCAGCTGCACCAGATAATTCGTACCAGTCTTAATACCG
>CAYRNH010000110.1:0-7957 GCA_964425515.1 uncultured Thiotrichaceae bacterium
CATCTCCGCAGTCGGCTTCGTCAGACCATCGCTCACGCTCCATGGCATGCGGTTCATTTCGCATCAACACACAGAAGGACGTGCGCCTTTATAAACGGGGTGGATTATTTAATCACTCACACCTTGATAATTTTTAGTGCGGGTTCGTTGAGTTCTGGAACTTTACTAAAGCCGGAAACCAGCAAAATCGAATTGCCTGATTCTGTCAGTTTGCATTTATGCGACACTCTGGTGCTCAATGCTTTCCAGTCACGCGTGTCTTTTTCTTCAGCCTGTACAGGAACTATGCCCCAGTGCAATATCATTTTCCTGCATACCTTGTCGCTGGTTGATACACCTATCAACGGCGCCGAAGGTCGGTTGGCTGCAAGTATCGTGGCGGTAGTACCTGAGCGTGTCGGCACAATAATACCCTGAAGTTTTAAGTCCTGCGCCAGTGAAGTCACTGCGTGAGAAACGGCTTCTCGTATTCTGAATGCCTCATCAACAATCTTTTCAGTGTGGTCGGTGGTGAACATGTTTTGCTCCCATTGTCTGGCTTCAATTTCACGCAGAATACTGTCCATGACCTTGATTGCACGCAAAGGATATTGTCCAATTGCTGTTTCTTCAGACAGCATGACGGCATCTGTTCCGAGCAGAGCCGCATTGGCCACGTCCCCGACTTCTGCGCGTGTCGGTCTTGCATTTGTAACCATGGATTCAAGTATCTGGGTGGCAACGATCACTGGCTTGTCACTATGCCGTGCACTGGTGATAAGTGTTCTCTGGGTCAACGGCACCTGCTCGGCCGGAAGCTCGATACCCAAATCACCGCGTGCGATCATGATGCCGTAAGAGGCTTTGAGTATCTCATCAATATTGGCAACCGCTTCAGGCTTTTCGATCTTGGCAATCACCGGAATCGGGTCACCGTTACGCTTCATGAAATTCTTCAGACTGTTTATATCTTTCTCCGAGCGCACAAAGCTCAGCGCAACAAAATCAGCGCCCAGCTCCATCGCCAGCGTCACATCGTTTTTATCTTTCGCGGTAAAACTCGACACCGAGACTTTAGTGTCTGGTAGATTGATTCCTTTGTTGTCTTTCAGCGTGCCACCGAAGATTACCTTGCAGTGAACCTCTTTGCCGATCACCTTAGTGACGCGCAGTTCCAGATTACCGTCATCCAGCAGGACGCGTTCACCTTTCGCTACATCCTTGTACAAAGATGGATAGCGCGAAGGTATCAGCCCTTCCTCACCGACCACATTGTTACAGCTAATAATCACGCTGGAATTTTTCTTAAGCGTGACCTCACCATTCTTGAACATACCCGCGCGGATCTTGGGGCCACACAGATCCATCAATATCGCAACATGTGCATCCAGGCCCGTTGCAATCTTGCGTATTCGTCTGAACGACGCCCGGTGCTGGTCGTGTGTGCCATGCGACATATTAAGACGAAATACATTTACACCCGCCTTGATCATACTTTTTATGCTGGCGGCATCGTCCGTCGCTGGCCCAAGCGTCGCGATGATCTTGGTTCTACGCCAATGGAGGGAGACTCGTTTCCTGGTCATGGTTGTGCCACAGTGGTTTGCGTATGTCGCTCTAATATAACCTGATATCGCAGGCTTTGCATATCAGGGCCGATGTACAGAGATCAGCGTGAGAACTCACATCCGGGCCTTATTGATTGTAGAAATTCAATACCTCTGGTATCTGATCTTACTTTATTTAAAAAAAACGGGAATTAAATTTAAAAGTCGGACGTCAAAGCTGCGAGTGTCGAAATAACTCGACCCTTTGTCTAATTCAGAGGAGCTAATAACATGAATCCAAAAAGCCATCCATTTTTTAAAGCAGCTTTTATGGCTGCTGTTCTATTATTCAGCATAAGCCAGGCTGCCTCAGCTGATAATCTTGAACCCAAACACAAAGTTGTTATTCAGGTCAGCAGCAGCAGTCCACAAACCCAGAACCTTGCACTTAATAATGCAGTGAACTTACAGGAGCATTACGGTATGGACAATATCAAAATTGAAATTGTCGCATACGGCCCAGGACTCAGCATGCTAACGAAAAAAAGCAAACAAAAAACCCGCGTCGAAAGTCTGGCAATGCAGGACATCCGTTTCAGCGCCTGCCATAACACAATGAAAGCTATCGAAAGAAAAACCGGAAAAATGCCGGTGCTAGCCAAAGGCGTTACCGTGGTACCCGGTGGTGTAGCACGCATCATGGAACTGCAGGAAAAGGGCTATAGCTACATTCGTCCGTAACACCGATTATCAGGCTAGAGGTATTTCAACAGCCTGGGGTGGAGCACAGCATTACAACAGATGCTGTGCTCTGGCCCCATCCATCATAAATTCATTATGTCTGCGCACATAGAACATAAGGCATTTTAGAACCATTTTATTTAGCTGCCATTAGCAACATCTGATCGAAATGACACTTACTTGAGGAACCTGACGTGTTCTCCATGAATTATCAGACCCAAGAGGGTAAAATTTAATTTTGTATTTTTCTTACTATTCAATAAGTTATCATCCGTTACAAATAGCAGTACAACCGTGCGCTGTGGAAACACTGAATCGACAATTATTCAAACCTTGCAGCCCCGAATTAATTTTCTCAATAAGTTTTGATCTACCTCAAGTTTTTAATCACTGGCTACCCATCTTTAATTTTTTCATTTGCTACACTCATTCAGATTGAGCTGGTTCCTGTTTAGTTACTAATAAACATTGGCCATTTTCTTTATAGTCGCGATTCATTTTTACAGTCATCGTATTATTGGGATAAACAAAACATGCCGACTCTCCACAGGTTTTATATGAAATATCTGTTTATTATTTTTTTATGCCTGTCATTTCCTTTGCGCGCCGATAATCTTTCGAGCTTGAACTCCATACTCAAGATTAAGCTTACCGATCCGGCTTTATTAAAAGATGCTATCGCAAAAGGTAAAGCAAGAGCATTTGTTTGTGTGTATTGTCACGGCTCTGATGGCAATAGCAAGCGGGGCTATATCCCGAATCTTGCAGATCAAAATACTCCATATTTGTTGTATCAGTTTGAAATGTTTGCCGGCAAAGAACGAAATAACAGAATTATGAGTGATCTGGCACAAAATTTAGGAGACGATGACCGCGTGAATATAGCCCTGTTTTTCTCAACTCAGAAAGAAAAAACAGGCACGAGCGCACATCCTGAATTAGTACCCGAAGGTAAAAAATTATTCATATCACGATGCTCGTTCTGTCATGGAAACAATGGCCATGGCAATAAAAGGGTGCCACGGATTGCAGACCAGCGTGCTGAATATCTTGCAAACACGCTGAACAACTACCGTACTAACCCAAATGCAAGACCGCCCTCCCCTATGCAGGGCATTGCAGCCTCACTGAGCAAATCACAACAGGCCGAAGTGATTGCTTATGTTTCTGCCATGCAATAAGCAAAACCAGAAGAATCATATTTTACTTAAATTGCCACACTCAAAGTGTTATCCGCAGTACGCATATACTTTGATTGATGCACAGGAAAAACAGGCCGAGGATAAAACAAGAAAAGCCGCCCCTCAGCCTGCAGGGCTGTAGAAAACAAAGCATAATTCCTCCAACGGCCAGGGCAAAAAGCCGGTTTAACAGCTAAGATTAGTCTGAAAACAATCTCTCCATTAGCTTGATTAAACATCCAGTGATCAGTAAATAATATGGAAGCACAGGAAGGCGTCATCCAGTTCGATCTACAATGGCAGCAGACAGCGCCGATTCATGCGGATCTGTCCGCGCTTAATGCATGGCGCGGCATACTCTGGAAACTCGGGCTCATCGGTCAGGACCCAGATCGCTATAACGGTTGCGACTTCGGCAATGTCAGCCAACGAAAGGATTCGAGTGGGCAGTTTATTATCAGCGGTAGCCAGACAGGGCACTTGCCGCAGGTCAATGAACATCACTACGCCCTGGTGACCGATTTTGATCTGGACGCAAATTGTGTTGTAGCAGAAGGCCTTGTGCGCCCCTCTTCGGAATCCATGACACATGGTGTTATCTACCAACTGGAAGCGTCAGCGAACTGCGTTCTGCACGTACATTCTCCTGAAATCTGGAACGCAGCCTCAACTCTGTCGCTCCCAGTAACGCGCTCCGACGTAACCTATGGCACGCCTGAAATGGCCACCGAAGTCCATCGCCTGTTTAGCGAAAGTGATGTGCGTGATTGCGGTATTTTTGCAATGGCCGGTCATCAGGACGGTGTTGTTGCCTTTGGCACCACAGCCGAGGCGGCCAGTGTTACCTTGATTAAAAAACTGGCACTCTGTCAGAATAATTAGAGCTAATCATCAAAACACCATCTCAAGTCCGTCGTTGTTAATTCTCGCTCGTTTCGCCTGATTTTTTAGTAAACGCCTGCAGCATCTCTATCGGCAACGGAAATACGATGGTCGATGCATTTTCGCTGGAAATTTCATTCAGGGTCTGCATATAGCGCAATTGCAGTGCCTGCGGATTCTTCGACATGACCTCGGCCGCCTGCAGCAGTTTTTCTGAAGCCTGCAATTCGCCTTCGGCATGAATGACTTTTGCACGGCGTTCACGCTCGGCTTCTGCCTGTCTGGCCATGGCGCGTATCATGTTCTCGTTCAGGTCGATGTCCTTGATTTCCACATTGGTGACCTTGATTCCCCATGATTCGGTCTGTTCGTCGAGAATACTCTGGATGTGCGCATTGAGCTTCTCACGCTGCGACAGCATTTCATCGAGATCGTGCTTCCCCAGAACCGAGCGCAGCGTTGTTTGTGCTAACTGGTTGGTTGCGACAAAAAACTGTTCGACCTGAATAATGGCGCGCTCGGGATCGATCACGCGGAAATAAAGCACCGCGTTGACGCGCACTGTCACGTTGTCACGGGAAATAACATCCTGCGAAGGAATGTCATAAGTGATAACACGCAGATCAACCCGCACCATCTTTTGAATCACTGGAACGACAATGACCAGACCCGGGCCCTTGACCTCCTGAAACCGGCCCAGAAAAAATACGACACCGCGTTCGTATTCCTTCAGCACGCGTACTGAGGAAAGAACAATAGCAAGTAACAGTGCCACCGGCACAAGATATTCGATCAGAAACATAGTCATTCCTCCCTGGCAGGTTCGTCTGCCGGTTCTATTTTCAAAACCAGTTTATCAATAGCCTTCACGCGCACCCGCTGTCCCGCCGACATTGGAACAGAACTGTCAGCCAGCCAGGATTCACCATCGATTTGCACACGCCCGCGTCCGGTAAAATCCTCGACGACTTTTCCGCTGCGTCCAATCATGTATTCCGCGCCGCTAACGACCTGCTTGTGTCTCAGGCTGGAAAAATGTTTCAGTATCCACAACATAAAACCGCCCGCCACCAGTGCAGTACCACCGATCAACGGCATCGATATCGCGAGATATTTATCGTCGAACAGCATGATAGAACCAATCGTGAAAGCTATCACTCCACCTGCGCCGATCACGCCACTGGTAACAAACATTTCCGAAACAATAAACGCAAGACCGATACACACCAGCGCCAGTCCGGCAAAATTGATCGGCAATACCTGAAAAGCATAAAGCGCCAGCAACAGGCTGATGGTGCCAACCGTACCGGGTAGCACACTGCCCGGATTGGCAAACTCCAGAACCAGGCCATAGATACCCACCAGCATCAGCACATAAGCAACATTCGGATCGGTGATAATGCCCAGCAGTTCGGAACGCCAGTCAGGACGGATATGTTCGATGACCAGACCATCGGTGTGGAGCGTGACCGTGCTGCCCTTGACGTTTACCCGCCGGCCATCGAGTTGTTTGAGCAGGGAGTTCAGATCAGGCGCAATGATGTCGATGACATGTTTGTCCAGCGCTTCACTCGCGGTTAGGCTGGCAGCTTTGCGCACCGCCTGCTCGGCCCAGGCCGCATTGCGCCCGCGCAGTTTTGCCAGACCCTTGATGTAAGCAACCGCATCGTTGGTGATTTTTCTTTCCATGGCGGTTTCACCCCCCTCCTTGCCCGCGCCGGTCGACAGGCCACCAATCTGCACCGGGGTGGCCGCCCCGAGGTTGGTGGCCGGTGCCATCGCAGCAACATGGCTGGCATAAAGGATGTAGGTGCCAGCACTGGCCGCACGCGAACCTTGCGGCGAAACATACGTGACCACGGGTACATGTGAATCGAGTATCGTGCGGATAATTTCGCGCATGGAATGATCGAGACCGCCCGGCGTGTTCAACTGCAGAATCACCAACGCCGCAGCATCATCCTCTGCGCGGTGGATAGCGCGCACAATCAGTTCCTGACTGGCCGGCCCGATGGCGCCGTCAACCTCCACCAGGCAGGCCTTACCGGCCGTTGCACCCAACGCGATCTGCGCATGCGCAACAAAAAGAGACACCATGATCAGACGAAAAACGAACAGTAAGAACCTCATAAGTGATCTGCTCCATACTGGTTACTGCGGCAAGCGTTAACACAATACCCCAGTATACTGAAAACAATCCGCCAGCCAACAGTGATAAATTCAGATGACAGAGAAAATTCCGGTTCTCATTAAAAGCGATACAATGGTACCTGGCGGTGTAGTGCGTATAATGGAACTGCAGAAACAGGGGAATAGCTACCTTCGCTCGTAACACTGATACCAGACAGATGTCTCGATAGTTCGCACGCTGTCATAGCCCAATATATTCAGACAATGGGAGATCACTGAACTATTTAACTGCTTAGCACCCTTAACTATCTGACTTATCAATTCTTGAAGCACATGGAGCACACCAATGAATATTAAACCCTTTATTTTATGTCTGGCCATTATCAGCCTGGCTAGCTGCGCCAACGTCGAACCGACCAGACAAAGCGAAGGGGTTACACTGGTAAAATCATTTAACGTTAAGGATTGCAAGAAACTGGGCACAACCCATGTGTCTATTAAACAAAAAGCGGGGATCTTCGCTCTCGACGACAAAGCCGCCACGCAAGATCTCGTCACCCTCGCAAAAAATAGAGCGGGCACAATGGGTGGTGATTCAATCGTAGCCAAAGGACCCATAGAAGAAGGGAAAATGATCTTTGATATTTACAAATGCGGTCAATGATTGGTGCTCGTTAGAAGGAATTAAATTAAAGAATTCTGACTCCTTTAATTTTTAATCCCTCTGGCATTTTTTTATTTTGTCTTTACACTTTGAACCCAGCCTTATGTTTTGCTTGCCTGGCTCAAGAACAAAACTGATGAATGGATTACATTCAAAGCCACAAACATAAAGAAGCCCCGCAATGCGGGGCTTCTTTAGCTCGGAAGAAAAACCTAAGCAACCTTGCGTCTTGCAATGCCAATCAGGCCCAGCAAGCCACTTCCGAACAACCACAATGCTGGAGGCAACGGCACAACTGCCGGGATCAGATAACCGCTACCGTTCAGGGCGTAGGTCTTTCCACCGAGGTAGGCATTGCCAGCCACGTTCGGGTTGTAATAGATGTTGTAATCACTGTTGATGCTGGTGAGCTGATCAAGACCACCGCCCAGGCTAAACCCACCCACATACAACGCTGCGTTCGGATCGCTGTTGCCGTCGAACACATTCAGGCTGTCACCGGCAGCCAGTGAGAAATCAGCCCAGGAAAAGTTGTCCTGGTATCCGGCATTCACTGCACCCAGATCACTACCGGCCAGGTAAAGATTCTGGCTGCCGCTACCGTTGAGTATCAGGCTGGCTGCATAGGTGTTCCACAGCGTGTTCTGCGTGCTGTTGTTGACGAAGTTGCCGCTGATAAAGAATTTGTCGCCAGCACCACCAGTCCAGTAACCACTGGCCCCAATGGTGACATTGGTGAAGTAGTTGCTGGACGGATCACTTATGTATGTGCCGTTTTCGGTGTAACCACCCGCGAAGGTCACGGTGGTATTGGTGGTCTTGACCGTGCCGTT
>CAYRNH010000111.1:0-7953 GCA_964425515.1 uncultured Thiotrichaceae bacterium
ATTTCGAATACAGAATTAAAAGCTAATGATAGGGAATCCAATAGATAGGATTACGTAGAATGTCCCGCGTGTGCGCCACAAGCAAAAAGCCTTACTTGAACATCCGTTTATGGAACCATAGTTTGTCCGAAGATTGTTACCATTGTATGGCCGCTTTCGGCATTGATAATCCTTACGCTGCTTCAATACTTCGCGTTTACATGGGCAAATTAGTCATTTCCAATTTTATTAGACATGTTATGCCAAGTGAGGGCGAATCCTCCTCAAGGATGTGGGGCGACCCACGACATTTAGTGATGACATTTGTGGTACCGCGCTGGGCTAACTGATATTTGCCGCAAGGCTGATCTGCATTCGGCCATATTGCCTACCGGAAGCGGACGGTCGCGAACGTCTGCATTTGGCCGTTTTCTGACTTTTATAGATTCCCATGTTACTCCAGCTGTCCTATCCTCCACCCTGACGAGCCAGCTAAAAGCAGCTGTTCAAATCGCTCCTTGCGATTTAGTCACTGGAATGACAAGCATCGTGTAATCTGTGATTCGGCTCCGGCAGTTCATGGCAGCGATGAACGGTATAATAACTCCGATAACCTGAATAAAAACAATAAGTAACGAACTATTTAGATCTAGATCAAGGTATACTTTCGAGCCTCGGCTATAGTTCGTTCAGCCAATACAATAATCGGGAAATGGATTTCCTTTATGTGAGAAATCCATGCAATCAGAATTACAGTCAGTCAAACAAAAGACTGAACAGCGCGCTGATATCCATTCAGCCGATGAACTGCAGAGCATTATCTGGTCTGCCCATCCCATGCATGAGCTGCATCTTGGCGAAGCCTTGATCGAAGGCGGTTTGCTGACGCAGCAAAATCTTGATGCCGCGCTTGAGGAACAGAAGTCAAAACCTGGCACTCAGCTGGGTGAAGTCCTTGTGCAAATGAAGCTTGTGAAACGGGGCGATATTTATATGGCCATGGCGCGCAAGCTTGGCATCCCGCATGTTTCGATCAAAAATCACACCCCGCAGACAGAAGCGATGGCACTGATATCGGCTGACATTGCGCTGCAATATACTGTGATGCCATTGGCGATAATCAATAACAAACTTATTGTCGCGATGGAGAATCCTTTAGATATAAAAATTATCGAATTACTTCAGTTTCACAGCGGTTACCAGATTGAGGCGGTCATCACCTCGCACGATGAACTTAATCATGCGCTGGGTACGTATTATGGCCGTATAGGCGAAACCGAGATCCTGGATGAAATCGACGAAATTGATGATGCTAATGTCAAAAATATTTTGCATGAAATTGGTCACATCAATCCCAACTCGATCGAGTTCGAAGCCAGCAAAAAACCAATAGGTCGTTTGCTGAATACGATTATTCTGCAAGGCGTGTTACGAAGTGCATCGGATATTCATATCCGACCGGGAAAAGACTACGGAGATATTCTTTATCGTGTGGATGGCATGCTGCAATATTCACGGCGCATCAAGAAATCGCTGCTCCTGCCTTTAATCGCCCGTCTTAAGATCATCGGTAGCATGGATATCGCCGAACGCAGAATGCCTCAGGACGGGCACGCACGTATTGTGCATCAGAATAACAATGTTGATTTTCGTATTTCAATCATACCCAGTGTTAAAGGCGAAAGCGCGGTGATCCGCATTCTTAACAAGGAAGTTGGCATGCTGCCATTGTATGACCTGGGCTTTATGGATAAAGACCTTAAAAAAATCAATCAGCTCATCAGCCACAATCATGGCATGGTACTGGTGACCGGCCCCACCGGTTCGGGTAAATCGACAACGCTGTATGCCGCATTGAACGAGGTTAAAAAACGAGGGCCACATATTATTACTGTCGAAGACCCTGTTGAATACGACATGGACGATGTTGTACAGATTCAGGTCAATAATATTATCAACTATACATTTGCAGAAGCCTTGAGACACATTTTGCGCCATGATCCTGATGTGATCATGATTGGTGAAATTCGTGATTTAGAAACTGCGAACATCGCGATCAAGGCCGCACTGACCGGGCATCTTGTATTTAGCACCTTACACACCAACGATGCACCAAGCGCTATCACACGACTCACCGAAATGGGAATCGAGCCCTACCTGGTCAGTTCTACCGTGCTGGGTGTCGTCGCACAGCGTCTGGTCAGAAAGATTTGCCCGGACTGCAAGGAACCGGACGACACCAGTACTTCTGAAATTCACGACATTTTAAAACTTAAAAAGAATGACGTGTTCTATCATGGTAAAGGTTGTGCGACATGTAACTTTACCGGTTATCACGGCCGCACCACGGCTATTGAACTGCTGGTGATTACACCAGAAATAATAGCGCTGATTAACAAAGGCGCTCCGGAGGATCAGTTACGCAAACTGGCGATTAAACAGGGCATGCAAACCCTGACGGAAAACGCTATCGAGCTGGCCCGCCACGGTCTGACAACGCTCAACGAGGTATTTGCGATCCGACTGGAGTGATAATATTTAAACCGGCATTTTCAAAAATATAGAAATGGTTATATCGCACAGACTCAATCGGTCGGTTGATTTTAAGAAGACCATATAACTGGCCGCAGATAACCTGGTAACTGTGTTTTTACTTCGCGCACTTTGCGTATTTCGCGGCAGATGTTTTGCTTATCTGGCAGATACTGAAAGCTGTCAGGATGCAGCAAGACCTCGAAATGGCATGTACGATCAGATACTGCCAATTACAGATCAGCAGATTCCGACATCTTTCGCTGCGGAAACCCACCAAATTCGCGTATCATACGCGATTCATACTAAACCTGTTGTCGCCCGCCATGCCGAACACCCTTTTACAAATGACACCGGATGTCTATCTCGCTGCTATTTTTATTCTGCTGCTTGCCTATCTGGTTCGCGGTATTACCGGTTTTGGTTCGGGCTTGATTGCGATACCACTGCTGGCGCATTTTCTGCCTTTGACTTTTGTGGTGCCGATGATGCTGGCGCTGGATTTTGTCGCGTCGATTGTGCTCAGTCGTCACACGCATCTGGAAGTGCGCTGGGATGAAATTCGGGTGCTGTTGCCGACCGCGCTGGCGGGCATGCTGACCGGCGCGGTGTTGCTGGTTAATTTACCGCGTGAACCATTGCTGCTGGGGCTGAGTGCGTTCGTAATATTTTTTGGCCTGCGTTATCTGTTTAATGTGCATAGCGAAAAACCGATCAGCCGCTGGTGGTCGCTGCCGACAGGGCTGAGTGGTGGCATGATCGGCGCCATGTTTGGTACCGGCGGACCGCCGTATGTGGTGTATCTTTCACATCGTCTGCACGATAAAACACAATTGCGCGGTACGCTGTCCGGTCTGTTCATGCTGGAAGGCGCGATGCGCATCGCTACTTTTCTGTTCATGGGATTATTGCTACAGCCCGGCATGCTTAAAGCATTGCTGCTGTCATTACCACTGATGGGTCTGGGGCTTTATTTAGGCAACAAGGTGCACCTGGGCATTTCGCGCCGACATCAGCTGGCGCTGGTTGGGCTATTGCTGCTGGGTAGCGGTGGCTCTTTATTATGGAAAGCACTGAGCTGAGCAGCTAAACATCATTCATTCATAATTGTGGATGCCACAGAATATGCTGATCTTCCAGCGGCACTAACGCCGCATCGTGGTGCGGTATAACTCGCGCGGTGTAATCACTCGCCGGGCGTTTTGCCGGTAGTTCTACACGATACGCATAACCATTGATGGCTCCCACCATTTCCCGCACGCGTTCCATCAATACTCGTTCGGGAAGCTTGTTGTTAACGCCGTCGGCGAATAGTTCGACCCGCACTGCTTCTGGATCCATATCATCAAGATAGACCTGCACTTCAAAAATATGCTGGTCGTTCACGGTGTCCCGTTTCATTTCTCCGAAATGCATTGCGTTCCAGTGCTGCACCATTGCGTTACGCCAGTTCATCAGTTCTACGCCGATGGCACCTTTGTCTGCGGCACGTGCATGGTACGCTGCGGCCGCTGGAAGATAATGTTGTTCGGTGTATTCGCGTACCGCGCGATTGGTGGAATAATGCGGTGTTAATTGCGCCATGCTTTCTCGCATGCGCGCTACCCAGGCGGTGGGTATCCCCTGCTCGTCGCGCGCATAGAATTCAGGAATGACTTCGTTCTCCAGCAGGTCGTACAGTAATTCTGCATCACGCATATCCCATGCCGGATCATCACCGTGTTCCTGACCATCATCCAGCGCCCAGCCCACTTCTGATGTATAAGCTTCATCCCACCAGCCATCGCGCACCGATAGATTGATGCCGCCATTGACCAGCACCTTCATCCCGCTGGTGCCGCAGGCTTCCCAGGGTCGGCGCGGTGTGTTGATCCAGACATCCACGCCCTGCACCAGATGTTTGGTCAGCAGCATGTCATAGTCACTGAGAAAAATGACATGTTGCCGTGCTTCGGGACGATGAATAAACTTCGACCATTCCTGGATCATCGCGCACCCTGCATGATCTGCCGGGTGCGCCTTGCCAGCCAGGATCAGTTGCACCGGGCGTTGTGGATTGGTCAACAGACGCAGCAACCGCTCCGGATCGCTCAGTAGCAGGTTGGGTCTTTTGTATCTGGCAAAACGGCGAGCAAATCCCAGCGTCAGGGTATTGGGATCAAACAGATATTTCGCACGCTCAAGCTGTTCCTCTGGTGCCCCATTGGCAGCCAGTTGATCGAACAGTCGCTTGCGTGCATACGTGACGAGCAAACGACTGGAAGCACCGCGAAAAGCCCACAGCGCTGAGTCGGATACGCCGCGGATATTCTCCTCCATGGTTTCAGTCGTGCCCAGCCAGCAATCTTTGCCACAGGCCTGCGTCCAGAGATTATCTGCGGCCGAGTCCCATGTGGGTATATGTACGCCATTGGTCACGTATCCAACCGGCACTTCAACCTCTGGCCAGTGTGGGTAAAGTGGTTCAAACAGCTTCTGGCTAACCTGGCCATGCAGACGGCTGACACCATTCACTGTGCCACTACCGCGAATGCCCAGATAGGCCATGTTGAAGGGTTCTGATTTATCTTCCGGATTTTGACGGCCCAGGGCCATTAGCTCAGCTTTGCTGATTCCCAGTTTCTGTTCTGCATAACCGCCGAGATATTGTGTAATGAGCGTTGGTGAAAAACGGTCAAAGCCATCGGCCACTGCGGTGTGGGTGGTAAACAGATTGCCTGCACGCGTGATTGCCAACGCTGTTGCAAAATCGTGTCCGCTGTCTTCCATAAAGCTGCGCGCGCGTTCCAGCACGGCGAAAGCGGCATGACCTTCGTTGAGATGACAGACTTCCGGTTCGACACCCAGTGCTTTTAACAAACGCCAGCCACCAATGCCGAGCAACATCTCCTGCTTGAGGCGCAGTTCTGGACCTCCACCATAAAGCTCACTGGTGATACCTCGATGCACGGGATAGTTTGCCGCATCATTGCTATCCAGCAGATACAGCTGCACACGACCGACCTGAACCTGCCAGGCGCGCAGCCAGACCGAGTAACCGGGCAAAGCAATTTCCAGTCGTAACCACTCGCCATTGTCATGGCGTAGCGGCGTAATGGGTAATTGACCGGGATCGTTATAAGGAAAAATGGCCTGTTGTGCGCCATCCTTGTCGATCACCTGGCGAAAATAGCCACGCTGGTACAGCAGACCGACACCGATCACTGGTACGCCCAGATCACTGGCCGCCTTGAGCTGATCGCCCGCCACATTGCCCAGCCCGCCGGAATAGATCGGCAGGGCTTCACTCAACATATACTCCATACTGAAATAGGCCACAGAACTCAGTGGCGATCCGGGATACGTCTGCTGGAACCAGGTGGGCCTTTCCGCTGCATCGCGTCTGGCCTCTCCCAGATCGTCAATGTTTTTACAGAAATCGGGATCTTCTAAAAATCGTTGAAGTTTCTCTCGTGAAACGGTCTGCAACACTATCCAGGGATTTTGAGTCCGCTCCCAGAGCACCTCATCCAACTGTCGCCAGACATGGTCATTGGCGGAGTTCCACGACGAACGCATGTCCAGTGCGAGTTCGGCCAGAGCATCGAAACCCTCTACTTCTCTGGCCATAAAACGCTGTTTCGGGTGACTGATCTGTGTAGGTTCACTCATGATTAAATCATTATTCTCTCAGAGGCGGAATCTGCAGCTTTGTGACAGCAAAGCCGTTCTGTAGATCCAATGATACTCTTTCGTTTGTGCACAACCGCATCATAGCGCGGTTTAATAATCAAAAGCTGATGGGTATCAGAAAAATAGACCTGTCGCATTGCCAGCAAACGTCTCTTAACGGTCCATTCCACATCGACAGGTTGTACGCAGAGGCTTGTCTGGTTGATGGCGTGATGCTCCTGGCCAGAATGCTTATAGAGACTAGCCCTGATGAGATGTTAAATAACCTGCCCGACAAACAGGCACAGGCCTGAAAATATCATAACCATTTGATAAATAAATATTATTTGTTATTCGATAAGAGCTTTCCGGGCAAAACGCCTATCCCCATATAGTAACGCAAATGATTATGATTATCATTTACAGAATAAATGATCCTTGCTATAGTGCGTGCACATCATTTGAAGAGGACTTAATAAATGCGTACACCGCTTATAGTGCTGACGGGCCTGCTGCTGGCCTTCACATTCTCTGTTAATGCGAATGCTGACGACTATGTGCTGACGATACAGGGAAAGCGGTTTTCACCCAGCGAACTAGTTATACCTGCCGGACAGAAAATCAAACTGATCGTGAAAAACATGGACCCCACCCCTGCCGAGTTTGAAAGCTCCGACCTGAATCGTGAAAAGCTGGTGACCGCCGGGAACAAGATCATTATCTATATCGGGCCGCTGGATGCTGGACGTTACAGCTATTTCAACGATTTTAATCGTGATGCCAAAGGCACCATTGTTGCCAAATAGATAACTACATCCTCATGAATCAAACACCCTTTATAAAGAACATACGCACAAAAAGTTTATTGCCAGGCATGATTTTAGTGTTCGTCGCAGGGACAGGTTCGGCATATGCTCTCGATGAGATTTATTCGCCCAACGTTGAATACCGCGAGTTATCGTTAGAATACGCCGGCAGCCATACATTTGATGATCAGTCAGATAAAAACAATGCACAGGATAACGCGCTGGTAGTTGAAGCAGGTATCGCGCCACGCTGGATGATTGAGGCCAGTGCCGGATATTCCAAAGAGCCCAATGCGGATACTCAATTCAGTAGCTGGGAGCTGGAGACCCGGTACCAGTTCGTCGAATCGGGAAAATACTGGCTGGACGCTGGATTTCTGATCGCCTACGGGTTTGCCGCACAAAGCCAACAACCCGATTCAGTTGAGGTAAAATTGCTGTTGCAGAAGGATTTTGGCAAATACACCAGCACAGCCAATATCGGATTTTCACAGGATCTTGGCACATATTCAGCTTCAGGCGGAGCGGACTATGTTGCACTGGTGAATACTCGCTATCGCTATAACGAATACTTTCAACCGGGACTTGAAATTCAGAGCGACTTTGGACAGAGCAGTACCTTTGGCCACTATAACCAGCAGGAACATTATATCGGGCCAGCAGCTTATGGCCGCCTGTTTGGTCGCGTGAAGTACCAGGTTGCATATTTATTCGGCGCCAGTGATGCTGCCGCGCAAAGTGCAGCTCGGCTAAAACTCGAATATGAAATACATTTTTAGGATTTAAAAAATGCTTGCCACACTTATTATTGTTTTTCGTGAAGTCATAGAAGCCAGCCTGATTATTGGCATCGTTCTGGCAGCTACCCGCGATGTGCCACACCGCACTCGTTGGGTCGCGTTTGGAATTTTAGGCGGTATTGCAGGCGCCTGTCTTGTCGCGGGCTTTGCAGGTGCGATTAGCAATGCAATGGAAGGCGTCGGTC
>CAYRNH010000112.1:0-7926 GCA_964425515.1 uncultured Thiotrichaceae bacterium
CGTTAGGGTGTATTAATAAATAGTGGTGACAGGACTGGTGACAGATTAGCCTAATTCCATTTGAACGCTTTGCAACATATTGATAATAATTGTGTATTATCCGCAATCAATAAGCAGATTCAAAATTTGGAATGATGCAATAGCGTAGCTAGACAAGAGCTGGTTGCTGGGAGCCACAATTCTTGTCGATATCCACGGCTGATCCTTTAAAATTGTTTCATGGATAATCTAAACCAAAGTTTAAACCAGTTATATAAATCAGAATCCAGAAGAATTCTGTCAACGCTGATCCGGCTGCTCGGAGATTTTGATCTGGCCGAAGATGCGATGCATGATGCATTCCGTGCGGCCATGGAAGAGTGGCCACAAAAAGGACTGCCTGAGAATCCACGCGCCTGGCTGATTTCGACCGGGCGCTTTAAGGCGATAGATCGCATTCGCCGGCAATCAAAATTCAATACACCGTTAGAGTCTGTCCAGAAGACGCTAGTCAACATGGACGATGATCCTGCCTTGCAGGATGAACAATCCATTGCGGACGACCAGCTAAGGCTCATTTTTACCTGTTGTCACCCGGCACTCGCGACCGAAGCGCGTTCGGCCCTGACGCTACGTGAAGTGTGCGGCTTAACCACAGAAGAAATTGCACGCGCCTTTTTGATCAGCCCGACGACACTGGCGCAGCGAATCGTGCGTGCGAAAACAAAAATCAGAAATGCTGGTATTCCATACGAGGTTCCGGTGGAGAGTGAGCTTCCGGAACGTCTGCACACGGTGCTTCAGGTCATTTACCTGATGTTCAATGAAAGTTACTCGGCTTCATCGGGTGATTCTGTCACACGCCTCGATTTGTCGGTCGAGGCCATTCGCCTGGGACGTTTGTTGCTGAGTCTGTTACCGGAAGCGGAGGTGCAGGGCCTGCTTGCCTTGATGTTGTTACACGAGTCGCGGCAACCTGCACGTACCAATGCGAGTGGCGATCTGGTTCTACTGGAAGAGCAGGACCGAAGCCTCTGGGATCAGGAATTGATCCGGGAAGGCGTTGCGCTTGTTGAAGATGCGCTGCGCTCTGGTAAGTTCGGACCCTATGCGCTGCAGGCGGCGATCAGCGCTGTGCACGCCGATGCAAAAACTTCAAACCAAACGGACTGGGCACAGATCGTCGCGCTCTATGATCGCCTGCTGGTGCTGGAGCCTTCACCCGTGATTCGCCTCAATCGTGCAGTGGCTGTTGCCATGCGCGATGGCCCCTCGGCCGGGCTTGCGTTGATTGAAGATATTAAAATCGATGAGAGATTATCGGATTATTACTGGCTGTACGCAGCCGAAGCCGATCTCTACAGACGGCTGGGAAAAACCTCCGAGGCGGGTGCCGCTTATGAAAAAGCGCTTAGCTTTACCCGGCTGGAACCTGAGCGGCGCTACCTGCAGAAACGGCTCATGGAACTTGGCTAAAAAAAATTCTGACTATTGTCGAAATGGGGGGTCGTTATTCGACTAAAGGTGCCGAACCAACAAACAACAAAGGAGACCTTTATGAAATTCATGATGTTAATGATTCCCGCCGTATACCAGGACGGGGAAAAACCCGGCCCCGATTTCGTGCCGCCAGCTGACAAAGTGGAGCAAATGACTCGCTTCAACGAGGAAATGGGCAAGTCGCTCAAGATACTCGACCTGAACGGACTGCATCCTCAGGTAACTGGCGCGCGCGTTGCGTTTGGAAAAGGCAAGCCCAGTGTAACCGATGGCCCGTTCATCGAAACCAAAGAAGTGCTGGGTGGTTACTGGATGGTCGAAGCCGATTCAAAAGAGGAGGTCGTGAAATGGGCACAGCAATGCCCGGCTGACGACGGGGACGTGATCGAAATTCGCCAGGTCTTCGCACCAGAAGATTTTGAGACAGAGTGAGAGGAGAGATGCCATGAAATACATCTGCCTGGGTTACATCGAAGACAAGTACTTCCGCGAAATGAATGAAAACGAGCGACACGATTTTATGGATGCCTGTTTCACTTACGACGAGGAATTGCAGAAAAACGGTCACATGGTTGGCGGCGAAGCATTACAGCCGGTGAACACTGCCACCACGGTGCGGCAGAGAAACGGGAAACTCCAAATCACGGATGGCCCATTTGCCGAGACCAAGGAATTTCTGGGCGGTATTATGATCCTGGAGGCCAGGGACCTGAACGAAGCCATTCAATTGATGTCGCGGCATCCCAGTATCAAAATGGGCGGCACGTTTGAAATTCGACCAAGCGCAGATTTGTCAGCAATGGTCGATGAAAGCAAACAACGCCGCGCGGCTCTCGCTGCCGAATCAAGATAGTGTAAACAGACAAAGATGAAACAAAAGCTAATGATTCCAGGTGAATTGATTATTAATCGAAGCGATGGCGGGTGTGGCAGGACCACCCATTACCTCTCAGTAAAGAGCTGGTTAGTCTGTCGTTAGTTTTGAGCAACCTGTATGCATGCACCGTCCGAAAAACGCGCTTTCGTTGCTGGCTCCAGCGGAGTCATTGGTACGATTCTCTGCCAGCTTTTACTCGAAGATGGCTGGCAAATAGTGGGGACAACTCGGTCACGCGAAACAGCAACGCGTTTACAGGCTCTTGGTGTGCAACCTGAAGTGGTCGATGTCTTTGATCGCGAAGCATTGATTAGAGCTGTGTGTGCCGCAAAGCCCCATGTGGTTGTCCACCAACTGACCGACTTGCCTAAAACATTTACACCCGAAGCTATGGCTGCCGCACGTGAACGTAACGCCCGGATACGTGAGGTCGGCACGGATAATCTCGTGGCCGCTGCAGTTGCTTCCGGTGCGAAGCGCCTCGTCGCTCAGAGTATTGCCTTTGCATACGCCCCGGGCCAAACGCCGCTCTCGGAGGAAGCGTCACTTGATGCCTCGGCATTTCCCTCAGTTATTAAACTGGAACAACTCGTCGTAGAATCTGGGCTCGAGGGCATTGTCCTGCGTTACGGAAGGCTCTATGGACCCGGCACCTGGACACTAGATCCACCCGACCAGGCACCTGTTCATGTCGATGCTGCAGCCGCCGCAGCTCGTCAGGCCATGACTCTTGGTCAGACCGGCGTTTACAATATTGTTGAAGATGGTGACACGGTTATCAACACAAAGGCGAAACTTGAGCTTCATTGGAACCCATACTTTCGAAACCATGGTCACCACGAAAGTTAACAAGGGCTCCCAGCGGAAAGTTGCTGAGTTGGCACCATGTGCCATTGCCTGAAGCCTGTGTTAGAAACCATTAAAAGAAAATTAATGGTGATGAGAATATTCTCGTCATGAAAGAGATGTCACAGACGGTGCAGAAGTTCTGCGCCGCCTGTGACAAAACCACTTTTATTACTTCTTGATTACCTTGGGTCGGGTTGAACCCATTAGAGGCTTGCCTTCTTCCTTACCTTTGATTGACAGCAGGTCGATATCGAATACCAGGGTGGCATTCGGGCCGATGAGTTTGCTGCGTGCGCGATCGCCATAGGCCAGGTCAGCAGGAATCCACAGTTTCCACTTGGCGCCTGTTTTCATCATTTGCAGCGCTTCGGTCCAGCCTTTGATAACGCCTTTCACCGGGAAGGTGGCTGGTTTGCCACGGGTGTAGGTGCTGTCAAATTCAGTACCATCGATCAGGGTACCGCGGTAGTTGGTAGTGACCGTGTCATTCAGAGTTGGTTTGGGGCCGGTACCGGGCTTGATGATCTTGTATTGCAGGCCATCAGCAGTCGTGACGACACCTTCTTTTTTGGCGTTGGCGGCGAGGAAGGCTTTCCCGGCTTCAAGATTTTTCTTGCCTTCAGCAGCCTGCTTCGCGAGCATGTCTTCGCGCAGCTTTTTCAGGAATTCTGTGCGGGCCGTATTCATTTCTTCTTCGGTTAACTGGATTTTGGCGCCGCTGCTGCTGTCACGGATACCCTGTATCAGAGCATCAGTATCCAGGTTGATATCTTGCTGTTTGAGGCGCGATTCAAAATCGACGCCGAAGCTGTAGCTGGCTTTGGATTGAACAGTATCCAGTTTCGGTGTTTTTGCAGCTTGTGCATCTGTCTTATCAAGGCAGCCGGCGAGTGGAACGAGTAAGCCGAGCGCCAGTAGATAGCGTAATTTCATTGGTTTCAGTCCATATTTAGTGGTGTTAGAGTGCGGCAACTTAGCAGTAAGTCAGACGAACTTCAACTTGTGCAAAGCGGCCGATTTGTTGTTATAGCAGAGCTGTAGCGGCACGAGCTACGAACTTTCTGCGCAAGTCTTAGTCAATCTGACTACCGTTTAGTTTTCATTTAATTCAGGTCGGGGTGTGTCCCTGCACCGTATAGGAGTACACATGTTGAATCGAACCCTTTTGCCAGTGTCGCTGGCAATCACTCTGCTTTTATCTCTGGTCAATGGTGTCGCCTATGCGAATTTGCCGGTGGCTGTCGATGGCAATGAATTGCCCAGCCTGGCGCCGATGGTGGCCAAGGTCGTACCCGCAGTGGTCAATATTGCAACCAAGAGCCATATCGAAACCGAAAACCACCCGATGTCGAACGATCCCCTGTTCCAGTATTTTTTCCGTGGTATGCAGCCGCAGATGCAGCGTAGAGAAGTGCGCAGCCTGGGTTCAGGTTTTGTACTCAATGCCCAAAAGGGCTACATCGTCACCAACCATCATGTGGTCGATGGCGCAGACTCAATCACAGTGACGCTGAATAATGGCGAGCAGTACTCAGCCAAAGTGGTGGGTTCTGATCCCGAGGCCGATGTCGCGGTGATCAAGGTGAAAGCCAAAGACCTGACTGCCTTGCCGATGGCGAATTCAAAAACCCTGCGGGTTGGTGATTTTGTGGTCGCAGTAGGCAATCCCTTTGGTCTTGGCCAGACAGTGACTTCAGGTATTGTTAGCGCTCTGGGACGCACCGGACTGGGCATCGAAGGCTACGAAAATTTCATCCAGACTGATGCGTCGATCAACCCGGGTAATTCGGGAGGGGCGCTGGTCAATCTTAAAGGCGAAATCGTTGGCATGAACACCGCTATTATCGCTGCCGGTGGTCATGGCAATGTGGGTATCGGTTTCGCTATTCCAATCAACATGGTGCGCGAAATCGCGGATCAGCTGATTAAGTACGGCGAGGTTCGTCGCGGCATGCTCGGCGTGGTGATGCAGAACCTGACCCCCGATCTGGCCAAGGCCTTTGGTCTTGATCTCAGTCAGGGCGTGGTTATTTCACAGGTGATCGAAAAATCGGCGGCCGAAAAAGCCGGCCTGAAAGCTGGTGACGTGGTGCTTAGCATCAATGGTACGCCAATAAAGAACGCCTCTGCGATGCGCAATATTGTTGGTCTGATGCGAATTGG
Organism: uncultured Thiotrichaceae bacterium; assembly: GCA_964425515.1. Lineage (GTDB taxonomy): Bacteria > Pseudomonadota > Gammaproteobacteria > SZUA-229 > SZUA-229 > JASBSR01. Next base: position 5,369 of record CAYRNH010000112.1, read on the forward strand.
TGACAAGCTGGCTATCAAGGTGATTCGCGATAACAAGAAGCTTGAGCTGCACGCCAAACTTCAGGAGGCGGACAACCAGTCGGTGGCAGGTAATCGTCTGAATCAACGCCTGGCCGGAGCCACCATTGAGCAGGGCAAGAAAGACGGTGAAGATGTTCTTGAAGTCGTCAACGTCGATCAGGGCAGCCCCGCCTGGGAAGCAAGCCTGCGCAAAGGCGATATTATTCTTTCAGTGAATCGCAGACCTGTAAAATCAATGGATGAGCTGCGTAAAGTACTTAATCATTCTGACAAGCAGATTCTGCTCAATGTGCAGCGTGGCAAGACAGCACTGTTCATTCTGATTCAGTAACCCCATCGGTCTCAGGGTGCAGCGCGCAGCCTGAGATTCGGTTCGGCTATTCGGTGGGTGCCTGGTGCACCCACCGATCACCGGCCTCAGTCACTTCTTTTTTCCAGAACGGCGCGCTGGATTTCAATTCTTCCATAAGATAACGGCAGGCCTCGAAAGCGGCTTCGCGGTGTGCCGACCAGGCGGCGGTGAGAACAATCGGTTCACCGGGTTTAATCAGGCCGACGCGGTGGATGATCAGGGCGTCGACCAGAGACCAGCGTTCGATGGCATCGGCACATAGAGTGTCGAGATAGTGCTGAGTCATTTCCGGATAATGTTCCAGCGTCATGGCGCTGACGGTGTCGCCGGCATTGAAATCACGCATACTGCCAACAAAGTTAGCACAGGCGCCGAAACTGCCTGCTATCAATGACGACTGGTGCTGTTCCAGTGCCTGCCAGGGCGAGAGGGGCTGGGTGATAATGCTGGCGGGCATGCTAACCCCCGGTCACCGGCGGGAAAAAAGCGACTTCATCGCCATCGCTGACCGCATCATCGAGCCGGGCGTATTGCATATTGACCGCGCACAGCGTATTGGCCGGGTAATCGGCTGCCCGGGTCGCTGCCTGCCAGACATCACGTACCTGGCTGGCGTTACTGGCATCAATTTCAACGCTGTCTGCCCCCAGTTGCTCGCGCAGACTGGCAAAAAATTTGACCTGAATACTCATGGTGCTAGCTTAACTCGGCAGCGGCGGAAAGACGACTCAGGCGGCAGAGAAAGCGGTACCATCTGAGCTATGAGGATCGCCGGCGCACACACATGAAACCTGGCTTTATTGCACACCGCGAGCTTGCTATGCTGGCATTTCAAAATTACCTGAGCACGCCTGAACCATGTCCGACTCTCTCAATCATCTAAATCAACGCGGCGAAGTTCATATGGTCGATGTCGGCGACAAGTCGATCACGGCACGCCGTGCGGTAGCCGAAGGCTGGATACACATGCAGCCGGAGACGCTGGCAGCGATTGTCAGCCAGAGCCATAAAAAAGGCGATGTGCTTGCGGTGGCCCGCATCGCGGGCATCATGGCCAGCAAAAAAACCGCCGAACTGATCCCCTTGTGTCATCCGATTGCGCTCAGTCATGTCGACATAGAGCTGATGCCTGAGATAGAACAGTCACGGGTACATTGTCGCGCCGTGGTTGAAACACACGGGGTCACAGGCGTGGAAATGGAAGCGCTCACCGCAGTGCAAAACAGCCTGCTAACCATTTATGATATGTGCAAGGCCATGGACCGTGCGATGGTGATCGAGCAGGTATACCTGGTCAGTAAATCGGGTGGCAAGTCAGGGGACTGGCAGCGCGAATAACCGCCGTACCTTCAGGAGAACAGCAGGTGAAAACAGTATTTAAAATCATTGCAGGTTTAATCGTCGTTATCGTTATAGCGATTGCGGCCGTGCTCATCACCTTTAATCCCAACGATTATAAAAAACAGATCACAGATGCGGTTGAACAACAAACAGGCCGCACACTCACAATTAAAGGTGATATTTCACTTTCGGTCTTTCCCTGGATAGGCTTTGAAGTTGGCAAAGTCTCGCTCAGCAATGCTACTGGTTTCAGCGCAGCTGATTTCGCGCGTATATCGAAGCTTGATATCAAGATCAAGCTGCTGCCCTTGCTCAGACGCGAAGTCGACATAGATAAAGTACGATTGCACGGTCTGTTCGTTTCTCTGGAAACGCATAAGAATGGTAAAACAAACTGGCAGGATCTGATTCCGGAATCGACCGATGTTGATAAGCAGACGGCGCCGGTTGATACAACCACAGCTGCTGAACCGAGCACAGGCCCTGCTATCACTGATTTGTTGATCAACGGTGTTGATCTTGTCGGGGCCAATATTCAATGGATTGATGATCGCAGTGGCATGCGGGCAAAAATATCGGATCTCAATCTTGAAACCGGCGCGATCAGGTTTGATGACTGGATTCCGCTGAGCTTTAGTGCGCATATCAACAATTCAAAGCCCGAAGCTGATGCGAGCATCAAGCTGGATACGCGTATTAGGGTTAATCAGGCGCTGGATGTATTTGATGTAAAGAATTTTACCCTTGATGTAAATGCGCTGATGAAATCAATCGCGTCCGAGCGCATTGCGGCCACGGTCAAGATGAAGGCCGATGTGGATATGCGAAAACAAACAGTCAATCT
>CAYRNH010000113.1:0-2876 GCA_964425515.1 uncultured Thiotrichaceae bacterium
TTTATCGGTAAACTCGATACTTGCCAGTCTACGCCCTGGCGCAGCATCGTGTTCTGAAATTTTAAAATGAAATGCTTTTGATGAACCCCCCAGACCCGTACCTCTTGCCTTGACATAGGCCTCACGCAAGGTCCAGTAATAAAAAAAGTTTTGCCGAATTTCAGCATCGGTTTTGTTTTTAAACGTTTCCAGCTCTATCTCTGAAAACATGCGCCTTGCGATCGGTAACAGTTTATTCTGTCGTCCGAGATATTCCGCATCAATCCCGCACCTGATATCTCGTGTGACTACACAGGCACACAGATCCGTGGTGTGGCTAAGATTAAAACGCAGGGAAGCAGACGATGGATTTTCAATTTTGGGCTTGCCGTGCGCACCACTACCAAACACCCAGTCCTGCGGCAAGACATCGGCATAGAGGGACAGCACCTGCCTTACCAGCGCGTGCGAGACCAGATAGCTGCGCTGGTCCTTATTAAAATGAAAATTTCGCTGGTGTTTGCGCTCAGCGTCTGAGAGCACGGCAAAATAGCGCTCCAGCCTGTCCGGATCAAAAATAGCCTGCGGATTACAGTACCAGACATGCACCTGCTGCTGCAGAGACTCAAAATGTTCGCGCCAGGACAGATGAAACGACTTCGACATACACTAATTCTAGTTCAGATTACAGATCAGGCGCTGGCTACCCGACTTTTTTTCAGCGCTCAGCGCCATGCCGATCACAAAAACCTGTAATCCGTTTCTTCAGACAGTGCCGGAGCGCAAAGAATTCTATATAATGCCGGCTCCGCGTTGCTGATCTGGCAACCGAAAGAACGCATGAAAATAGTACACGGGCCCATAGCTCAGCTGGTTAGAGCATCCGACTCATAATCGGCAGGTCGAAGGTTCAAGTCCTTCTGGGCCCACCATTTTCTCCAGAATCACCTGCCATATATTCTTACACCATAGTTTGTCCGCTCGTATATTTTTAGCAACAATACCTTGAGGTCTCATCCAGAGGCTATTAATTCCTGGCCCAGCCCCCCAGGAATTAGCCACTCTGCTGATTTTTTTGCCCAATTATGCGTGGATTGAATTTCGTGTGATAGCATCAGCGGACAGCGCTTGCGCGAAAAGGGCCGCAGAGCACGTAGGCTGAATGCCGGGCTGCTGGTTTCCCGGTAGAAACACAATAACTCTATCTAATAAAATCGCAATTCAAACCTCAAGGTGACCAGATGTGGCAGCTTTTTCCGCTCAGCAATTAAAACAACAGTTACAACAGGTTATTGTTGGCCAGGAAGACTTGCTGGATCGACTCATTATTGCCCTGGTATGCGGCGGGCATGTTCTGCTGGAAGGCCCTCCGGGCCTGGCAAAAACCACCGCTGTGCACGCGCTGGCTGGCAGCGTCCACGCCTCTTTTCAACGTATTCAGTTTACGCCCGATTTAATGCCCGGCGATCTGACTGGCAGTGAAATATTTGAACCGGCCAAAGGCGAATTTCGCTTCATTCCGGGCCCACTATTTCATGAAATTATTCTGGCAGATGAAATCAATCGCGCACCGCCAAAGGTTCAGTCTGCCTTGCTTGAGGCAATGGCCGAGCATCAGATTACCGTGGGTGGTGAAACCCATGTTTTGCCGAAATTATTTATGGTGCTGGCCACCCAGAACCCACTGGAAAATGCCGGAACCTATAGTCTGCCAGAAGCCCAGCTGGACCGTTTTTTATTTCACCTCATCATGCAGTACCCTGCCCATGATGAAGAGATAGAAATTTTGCGGCGTACTCGATTAGTCGATGATGGTCGTCTCGATACTGCCGTTAAGCACATCACCGACCAGGACAGCATTCTTGCTTTGCGCGCGCAACTGCCGAGTATTCATGTAGAACCGAGCATCGAGAAATATATTGTTGAGCTGGTTGCCGCGACAAGAAACGTCAAACAGGCTATCCCCGAGTGGGACGGCATGGTCAAAGCCGGCGCATCGCCAAGAGGAGCCATTTCTTTATTGCGCGCAGCCAGCACCAGCGCACTGCTAAAACAGCGTGATTATGTTATTCCCGAAGATGTTATTGAACTCGCGGTTGATGTGTTACGTCATCGTATCCTGCTGGACTTTTCCGCAAAGGCCGAAGGCATCAGCGGCGGGGATATTATTACCGAGCTGATCAAGCGGATCCCGGCACCTTGAGCTCCAAAAATAACGCCCTGGTTAACCAGCCTTTACTCACGCCACCTGAGGTTAACGAGTGCATCCAGCAGGGGCAGCTCTGGTCTGGCAATGGCGTCCCCTGGCCCATGCGCGAAATGCGCCGAGGCCATAGTGGTGATCTGGCATCACTGCAACAGGGTGGTGGCATCGACTTTAGTGAAACCCGTCCTTACCAGGCGGGTGATGAACCACGGCACATGAACTGGCGCGCCACCGCACGTACCGGTCGGCCGCAAGTGCGTGTATTTCAGCAGGACCTGACAGCCACCAGTTACTTTCTGATAGATCGTCGCAGCAATATGCGCTTTGGCACACGCCAACGGCTGAAAGTAACTCAGGCAGCGCGACTGGCGATCTTTCTCGCCACCTGGGAAGCGCGCAGTGGCACTGAGCTGGGCAGTCTGATTTTAAATGAATCACCGCAATGGCAACCGCCGGTCAGTGGTCATGATGGTATTTATCAACTGGCACAGCTTGCCTGCAAACCCTGTCCACCCCTGTTCGACTTTCCGGAAGTCGATATGAAACTGGCATTATCGCTGCTTGCTGAGCAAATACCCCTGGGCAGTCATTTGTATCTTTTCAGTGACTTTTTTGATCTTGAAGAAAACCTGTTACCACGTCTTTATCAATTAGGTGAGCAGCATCGTGTCTGGGCCATCAATATTCACGA
>CAYRNH010000113.1:2976-5004 GCA_964425515.1 uncultured Thiotrichaceae bacterium
ACTCAGCAATGAGCAACAGCACACTGGTACAAATAGCCGACATATTGCCACCCGCCGCACCCGTTGCCCCGGCATCTGATTCAGGGGCTTTCTGGGTTTATGTATTACTGCTTATCTTATGTATTGTACTTGCGACCCTCTGGTATTTGCGTTCGAGCAAGCAAAAATTAAGGCGGCTGCGCAGACAATATCAACAACGTAAATTAGATAGCCGTCAATGTGCCTTCCGGTTAAGCCGCCTGTTATGCCAACGACTTCAAATAGCACGCATCAGCACTTCACTTTTACCTGAACAGCATGACAGGACGGCATGGCAGAAATATGCAACAAGCCTGCAAGCGGCCTGCTTCAGCCGCCATTGCATCAATAATAATGAAATAACCGATTTACTGGACGAAGCAGAGCAATGGCTTTAACAAATATTGCGCCGGGTTATCTGCTGCTGCAACCGGGCTGGTTATGGCTAATACCGCCAGTGCTGCTGTTCATGATTTTGAGCCCCTGGTTAACCAGGCAGGGCTGGATCAGCAAACCAACCGAAGCGCTTCCCGCAACTTCGGTGAGACATCCACAGGCAATGGCTTACCAAAGCCAGCGGTCCGGCAACAACACACGCAACTATTTTTTTGCTGAACGATTTTTAGTCGCGATCGCGGGCTGCCTGATGTTACTGGCGTTAGCCCAGCCGGTACGCCTGGAAGCCCCTGTAGCCACACCGGCCACTTCGGCAGACCTGATGTTGATTATCGACACCTCAATCAGCATGGTATTAAAAGATTACCAGCTCAATGGCAAACCGGTTGACCGCATGACCATGACCCGGGTTTTACTGGACAGGTTTGCCAGACACTTCTCTGGCAAACGTATAGGGATTGTGGTGTTAGGCGATCAGCCGCAAATACTATTACAGCCCAGTGCAGATAAAAACCTGGTCAGCTATATGATTAACCAGCTTAGAACCACCGTCTCCGGGCGGCAGGCTGCACTGGGCGATGCGGTTGCAGTCGCTGCGGATTATGTTAGTTCCAGCAAAGTCAGCGAGAAAACCGTGCTGGTTTTAATCAGCAGCGCTGATGCACCCAGCGGCAAACTATCCCCTATTGCAGGCGTTAAACGCGCCATAGCCAGCGGTGTAACTCTGGATACGATTGCAATCGGTTCAACCAATATATCGCCATCGAACCTGGGCGAGCTTATTTACGAGCCTGTCGATTTAAAGTTACTGCACCAGATGGCACAAATGACCGGGGGCAAAAGTTATCATGCGGTAGATGCTGCCAGCATGGATGCCGCACTACACAACATAGAACAACGCCATCAAATAAAACCGCGCACCAAATTTAAGACGCGCTTGCACCAGCCTTTATATTACTGGCCGTTACTGATGGCGCTGCTGTTATTCATGGTGTCGACATTACTGCGCTATCGCAGCGACACCAGGTCCATTCATGGCTCATCTGCGTCATGAATGGAATCCTGGAACAGCTGTACTGGCGTCAGCCTCTGTGGCTGCTGCTGGTATTATTTCCACTACTAATAATGTTGTGGCAGCATGTAAAACAACGCCACAGCCTGGGTCGGTATGCGGATGCAAAACTGCTACCCTGGATTATTGTCCCTGATCTACAGAAGCGCAGTCGCGTGCAGCTAGTCTCACAAATTTTAATCTGGCTGTTGTTAGGCATCGCTGCCGCGGGGCCGCGTTTGCTGCTATTTGCACCGCAGAATTTACTGCCACCCAAGGGCGCAGCTGTTATCGTTATCGATCATTCACGCTCCATGCTCGCCAATGATGTATCGCCAGATCGGCTACAACAGGCCGACAACGTTGTCACGCAATGGACACAGGATATCGGCCAGCTGAAGCTGGGGCTGGTTATATTTGCAGGGGCATCTCATATAGTATTGCCGGTCACTTCGGATAAACGCGCCTTACACGAAACCGCTTCTCTGTTAAATGAAATTCAGCTACCCACCTATGGCAGCGCAATTGTCGAATCTCTGCGACAGGCGAAGTCACTCCTGGCT
>CAYRNH010000113.1:5104-7917 GCA_964425515.1 uncultured Thiotrichaceae bacterium
CGCTGGCAGAAAGTAAAAACACCTTCTACAGCAGATTAAATCCGTCCACTGATAACCAGCTGTTAAATGTATGGAACCCCGAACCGGCTCGGATTAACAAACAGCACTACAACCAGGTGTTATGGCACGAATTATTTCCATGGTTCCTGATTCCCGCACTGGTACTCAGCCTCATTAATTACTTACCGATGCTTCGTCTACCATTATCTACTGCCAGTTTCTTAACAGTGATCATCATTGCCTGGCTAATCCAGCCATCACCTGCGCAGGCGAGTGATGCGGACGTTTTACAGCAGGCTTACACAAGCTGGCTGAATCACGACTATACAGCGGCAGCGAAATATTATGCACGTGTAGATGGATACGCCGCACGAATGGGCGAAGGTGCCAGCTGTTTTCGTGATGATCAGATCGAATGTGCGATTACCGCATTTAGTCGTGCCGCCTGGGAAGCGACTACTGATACACAACGCGGACAGGCAGCCTTTAATCTCGGAAACAGTTATTTCAAACAGGGTGATTTCAAATCTGCCATCACCCTGTACCAGGATGCTTTACGTTACCAGCCGCAGGAAAGGTCATACCAGAATAATCTGGACATCAGCGAAGAAGTACAACGGAATATAGAACACCACCTTCAAAAGAAAAGCACTCGTACCGCTCCCGCACACCACGGCGGCGGTCAAAGAGAAATTGATATCGGCAATGAACGCGTTTCCGATTTTAATCTAACGCTTGGAGACAGCCGCAAAAACAAACGGCTGAAAAAATCGCAGCACATCAAATTAACAAAAGAGCAGCTTGCGCAATACATGCAGGCAAACCTGAGGTTTGTTCGGATATCCAGCGGCCACGATGAACACAAAATACGCCAGCATGACTGGAGCCGATTCAGCAATGAGAACCCGGTGGCGGCACGTAAAGTTGAATACTGGCAACGGCTGTTTGAGCTGGAAGAAGGCATACCCGCCCACCCGGAAAAACCTGAACCCCTGCCGGGAGTGCAGCCGTGGTAATCCGTAATTTAATACTGGCACTGGTATTGTTACCGATATCAATGGTGTGTCTTGCTGCGCCTCCCCCAACCGACGCACACACCAAAGCGCCAGACAATACATTAACAGCCTCTATTTCCAGAACCGATGCGCAACGAGGTGAGTATTTACGCGTAACACTTCGCTATCAGGGCTCACAGTTACTGAAAAATATAGATCTACAATCATGGCGGCAAATAGCAGCGATAAGCTATGAGGAGGAATACAATGAGAAGAACGAAAACGGAAATCTTGTACAAGTTTCAGAATTGCGCCTCTACCCACGTGGCACTGGCAGATTTATTTTACCCGCATTAAGGCTCGGCACCGCTCAAAGCCAGCCGATCAGTATCAATATCAGTCAGGCTGTAGTGAATAATCACGCAGTCAAACTAAACCTGAAAATATCAACACTGTCACCGTGGCAACGTGAAGCTGTCACTGTACAGGTACAGGTAAAGTCTGCGGATTTTGCCGCTCACATCGAACTGGATCCGATACCTCATCAGGATTTTCTGTCGCGTCCGTTAAAAACAGAGCGCCACACATTACCTGATGGCAGTTATCGTTTTGATGCCGGCTGGGTTCTCTACCCGATCGATCCGGGCAATTTGACACTGGATCTGCCACCTGTCAGATATAGGTTGTCTGGCAGCGACCGCCGACTATTTTATTTTCCGCTGCAGGAATTACACACCAGAGCTTTGCCAAACTACCTTCCCCCCACACTACCCGTGGGTAAATTAAACGTGCGAAGTCAGATTAATACCGAGAATAATCAGTGGCAAATACGTGTTCAAACGCACGGTCTTTTGACTTATGGTGTTCCGCAACTGGATACACAGTTAGCCACTATAAGTAAACATGATATTTCAGATATTAAAATAAAGCACACGCAGCAATCAGCTTATAGCGACTACGGCGATCGTAGCCTTTATGAAATACCCTTGCCTGACTGGTTGATGCCTTTTGGTAAAGATTTAACCATAACACTGCGTTATTTTAATAGTAAAACCGGGCGTCTGGATGAAATCACGCACGTCTTACCGCGGCACTGGAATATGCCGACCTGGGCCTGGTGGATAACGATAATTCTTAGTTTAATACTCGGTACATTTATTATCCGATTGCTACAACCCCTGGCACAGGCACAGATAAATCGGATAATACTACGTCGCCAGTTACGCAATGCCACAAGCGTTACACAACTACGCCGAATAATTCTGCAGCACGGGCAATATGTTACGCTGTCCGACTGGGCAACTATCAATCACGCAAGAAAACCGGCTATCTACCAGCTGAATTATTATTGTTTTTCAGCTTCGGGGCAGGCGGATATTCAGCAACTGAAAACCGAACTATTGAGATATGCTTGATGGCGAGCGCGATGTAACCACATCCAGCGAACGACGAATTATCATGCGTCAAAATTTGGTGACTAAGTTGTAGTTCCGTACGATACACGCACATATCTTATAGTGAAAACAGTCAAACTATGCGTTCATGAACACATACTCGATTAGAATTGTAATATTCCTTCACTGAGGCAGACATGACCACAGCCAAATCCCTGAGTCGAATACCTGCAGGTATATGGGTACTCGGTTTTGTCAGCCTGTTTATGGATGTCTCCTCCGAGATGATCCACAGTCTGCTGCCGCTGTTCATGGTCACCAGCCTGGGCGCCAGTGTGTTTGTGGTCGGCATGATCGAAGGCACGGCCGAATCGGTAGCGCTGATCGTGAAAATATTTTCCGGCACGCTCAGCGATTACCTGGG
>CAYRNH010000114.1:0-7880 GCA_964425515.1 uncultured Thiotrichaceae bacterium
AATTTGCCGACGGTTACATCCACTTCACCATTCGCAGCAACGTTGAATACATTCTTGATGACGGTAGCAAAGTCGATGCGCTGATCAAGGCTGTTGAAGATGCTGGCTTCATCGTTGGCGGTACCAAGAACTCTGTCGCCATGATTTCTCACACCCAGGGCTGGTTACACTGTGACATCCCGGGCACTGACGCATCAGGCGTTGTGAAATCAATGATGGATGAACTGATCACTGAATTCCGTGAAAACAACATGCCTAACCGCGTGCACATCACGACTTCCTGCTGCCAGATTAACTGCGGCGGCCAGGGTGACATCGCGATCAACATTCAGCACACCAAGCCACCAAAGATCAACCATGACCTGGTGTCTAACATCTGTGAACGTCCTTCAGTGGTTGCACGTTGCCCGGTAGCTGCGATTCGTCCTGCCATGGTTAACGGCAAACCTTCACTTGAAGTTGACGAGAAAAAATGTATTTGTTGTGGCGCGTGTTTCCCACCCTGCCCTCCAATGCAGATCAACGATGCTGAACATTCAAAACTGGCTATCTGGGTTGGTGGTAATCACTCAAATGCTCGTGGCAAACCTACTTTCCAGAAACTGGTTGCTGCTGGCGTACCAAACAACCCACCACGCTGGCCTGAAGCGACTGCCATCGTTAAGCGCATTCTGAATGCATATAAAGCAGACGCGAAAGACTGGGAACGTATCAACGACTGGGTCGAGCGTATCGGCTGGCCGCGTTTCTTCGAAGTTACTGGCTTACCGTTCACCAAGTATCATATTGATAACTGGCGCGGCGCTCGTAACAGCTTGAACGCTTCTACTCATATCCGCTTCTAAAAAGGAAATGACTGTGAAGTTTTCTATTCAAATAAACGAAGGTCCATACCAGCATCAGGCGGCTGATAGTGCATATCAGTTCGCCAAAGCTACTCTGGCAAAAGGACACGAAATTTTTCGCGTGTTCTTCTATCACGACGGCGTTAACAACGCGACACGTCTTGCGGTTCCGCCGCAGGACGATCGCAATGTTGGCCAGCTTTGGTCTGATCTTGCTAAAGAACACAACCTTGATCTGGTAGTATGTATTGCTGCTGCTCAACGTCGTGGTCTGCTTGATGAAGACGAAGCAAAGCGTCAGGGTAAAGATGCCAATAACATCGCCGAAGGTTTTCGCATTTCAGGTTTAGGTCAGTTGATCGAAGCCGGCATTGAAAGCGACCGCCTCGTTGTATTCGGCGCATAAGGGGAAGATATAATGGCTACTAAAAAATTCATGTATCTCAACCGCAAGGCGCCTTACGGCACCATCTATGCGCTGGAATCACTCGAAGTTGTGCTGATCGGCGCTGCCTTCGAACAGGATGTCAGTCTGGCATTCATCGGTGATGGTGTTTATCAGCTAACCAAGGGCCAGAAAACAGCCGGCATTGGCATGAAGTGTTTCGCGCCAACCTATGCAGCGCTGGGTGATTACGAAGTCAACAAGATCTATGTTGAAAAAGAATCACTGGAAGAACGTGGCCTGACACTGGATGATCTGCAACACCTGGTCTGGGAAGACGAGGACGAAGATTATGCTGAAAAAGATTCGATTCGTCTGGTCAGTCGCACTGAATTAGCTGATGTGCTTGATGATCAAGACATCGTACTGAGTTTCTAGGAGATACATATGTCGACTTTACACACTGTTAACAAATCTCCTTTCGAGACAAATGTTTTAGAGACCTGCATTGGTCTTGCGAAATCCGGCTCTACGGTTCTTCTGTATGAAGATGGCGTTTATGCTGCAACCGAAGGCACTAGTGCCGCGGATGCAATCAAAAACGCAAAGGGCATCTCCTTCTGTGTGCTCGGCCCCGATGCACAGGCGCGCGGCATTGAAGGAAAACTGGCTAACGATATCAAGGTCGTTGATTACGACGGTTTCGTTGATTTAGTCGCTGGGCATGACCTGGTTCAGGCCTGGCTTTAAGGTATTTTTAATTTAATTCTCAACGAGGAGCGCACATCATGGCGGCTATCGAAGTAAACGGTAAAAGTTACGAAGTAGATGAAGAAGGTTATCTTTCTAATCTGAACGACTGGGACAAAGACGTTGCTGAAGCAATGGCTAATGCTGAAGACTGCAAACTGACCGACGAGCACTGGGATATCATCAACTTCCTGCGTGAATATTACGAAGAGTATCAGATTGCACCTGCAGTCCGCGTACTGACCAAAGCAGTTGGCAAAAAACTGGGTAAAGACAAAGGCAACAGCAAGTACCTGTACGAACTGTTCCCATACGGCCCAGGCAAGCAGGCATGTAAATATGCTGGTCTGCCAAAACCAACTGGTTGCGTATAAGACTTAGTTCGACCCGAAAGGGGGTCGCTTCATGACCCCCTTTTTTCATTTACAAACGGTTTAATAGCAGGCGAGACACTTAAACAATGACCGCTTTAAGCATTATTTACGTCATACTTTTTTATTTTGCGATGTTTGTTCTGGTTGCAGGTGTAGCCAACAAGATCATGCAATATATTCGTGTGCCTGCTCCGCTGAAAATAGCTGTGACACCTGCGCCACTGACACGTAGCGGCGTTGTCTACCGATTTTTTACAGAGGTTGTTCTGTTCAACAGCCTCTTCCGTGCAACCAAGTGGACCTGGATTTTCGGCTGGATCTTCCACCTTTCACTGTTGCTCGCGTTTTTACGTCACCTGCGTTATGTGATTAGCCCGAATTCATTTTTGTGGCCGCTGGTGAATCTTGAAGTGGTACAAAGCTTTGGCAGCTATGCTGGCTTTGCCATGTTATTTGGCCTCGCTGGCCTGCTCTGGCGTCGCTTTTATGTTGATCGCGTGCGTTATATTTCCGCACCATCAGACTATTTAATGCTGCTGCTGATTTTGGCTATCGGCGGCTCAGGCCTGTTCATGCACTATGTGTCGCACACCAACATCATAGAGTTGAAAGCCTTTATCATGGGTCTGTTCTTCCTTGACTGGAAAAACCTGCCCAGTGACACGATTTTGCTGGTTCATCTGACTCTGGTTCTGGCGCTGATGATTATTTTTCCCTTCAGCAAGCTGCTACATGCACCGGGACTATTCTTTGCACCAACGCGCTATCAGATCGACAACCCACGCGAAAAGCGTCATCTGTCTGAATGGGGCGCAGCAATAGAAGCCAAAGACGGCAGAAATAATTAAACACATTGACCCATAGACGATTTATCACCGGTACTGTGCGACAAGGTTAAATAACATGGCAGATTTCGAAACACCGCAAACTCACGAATTCCCCGTGATCCCTACGATCATGGAAGGTGCTATGGCGCATAGCTCGCCTTTCCTGGCGGGTGCCGAATTCCAGAGCGACATGAACTTTCCTAGCGATGGCACACTGATTGATGGCTGGGAAGACAAATTCAAGGAACTGTTAACTGACAAGCTCAGCAAATACCGTTCTTTACAGGTATTCATGGATACCTGTGTGAAATGTGGCGCCTGCACTGACAAATGCCATTACTTCATCGGCACCAGCGATCCGAAAAATATGCCGGTTGCTCGTCAGGATCTGTTGCGTAAGGTTTACCGCCGCTACCACACGTTTGCTGGCAAGTATTTCCCCAAACTGGTCGGTGCGGTTGATCTTTCTGAGAAAGTGATTGATGAAATGTATTCTTACTATCATCAATGTTCTGAGTGCCGCCGTTGCGCAGTGTTCTGCCCTTTTGGTATTGATACTGCAGAAGTCACCATGGCGGCGCGCGATATTCTGGCGCAGATTGGTAAAGGTCAAAAATACTCAAACCAGATTATTCCTAAAGTATACAAGATTGGTAATAACCTGGGCCTGCCCGGACCGGCGCTTGCGGATACGCTGGAAGGTCTGGAAGAAGATGTTGAAGACGATACCGGTGTTAAGGTACGTTTTCCGCTGGATGAAAAAGGCGCGGACATACTGCTTATTACCCCGTCTGCCGACTTCTTCGCTGAACCCCACGTAGACGGCCTGATGGGCTACGGCAAAGTCTTCCACGCAGCTGGCGTGAGCTGGACCATGAGTTCAAAAGCATCGGAAGCGGCTAACTTTGGTCTGTTCATCGGCAGCTACGAGCATATGCGCGAGATTTCATTGCGTATTCGTGATGCTGCGAAAGAACTCGGTGTGAAACGTATTATCTTCGGTGAATGTGGTCACGCATGGCGCGTTGCCTATAACCACCTGAATACGCTTGCCGGCCCCTGGGATTTTCTTGATCAGAACTACCCGATTCCACAACATATACTGGAATTCACCAAGGATTGCCTTGATCGCGGTATTTTGAATATCGACAAGTCGCTGAATGACGACAAGACAATTACTTTCCATGACTCGTGCAACATCGCTCGTGCATCGCGCATTGGTTCTGAGCCAGGCAGTCAGTTCACTACGCCGCGCGAAGTGATAAAAGCAGTATGTAACAATTACTACGACATGAATCAGGACACCATTCACGATGCCACTTTCTGTTGTGGCGGCGGTGGCGGATTGCTCACCGACGACCTGATGGAGCTGCGCGTAAAAGGTGCACAGCCCCGCATGGAATCACTAAAGAACGTTATCGCTGACAAAGGTGTCACGCACATGGCTGCGATCTGCGCTATTTGTAAATCGCAGTTCACCAAGGTAGTGCCCTACTATGGTCTTAGAATGGATCAGATTGTGAGTGTGCACCAGCTGGTCAGCAACGCCATCATTCTTGAAGGTCAGGGTGATGGTGATGACGATGAAGAAAATTCAGATAATGCAGATGAAGCTGCATAAAAAAAACAACATAACGATTTACGCATATAACGGTTGAAGCAACAGGAGAACTGGCATGGCCACTTCCAAAGAAAACATGGTAAATGAAAAGTTAACCTTTAGAAAATACCAGGATGGTGATCAGGACTGGAAGTCATACACCGACAAAATTTTCAAAGGTGATACCTCACATAAGTGCCCTACATATGTTCACCGTACTCCGCCATGTCAGGGCAGTTGCCCATCTGGCGAAGACATTCGTGGCTGGTTAGATATCGTTCGCGGTATCGAAGTACCACCAGAAGGCGTGAGCATGAGCGAATATGCTTTCCGTCGTTCGACTGACGCCAACCCCTTCCCATCGATGATGGGTCGTGTCTGTCCTGCGCCTTGTCAGGACGGCTGTAACCGTAATGACGTTGAAGACTTCGTTGGCATCAATGCTGTTGAGCAGTACATTGGTGACACTGCATTCTCCAACAACTACAAATTCGACAACAGCGCGCCTATGACAGGCAAGAAAGTCGCCATTGTCGGTGGTGGCCCTGCTGGTCTGGCCGCAGCGTATCAGCTGCGTCGCAAAGGTATTGCTTCTACAGTCTTTGATGACCATTCCGAACTGGGCGGCATGTTCAAGTACGGCATTCCTGGTTATCGTACACCACGCGATTATCTCAACAATGAAATCCAGCGCATTGTCGACATGGGTGAGATTGAGATCAAACTCAATACCCGCGTAGGTAAAGACGTTGCAATTGCTGATCTAGAAAAAGAATACGATGCTGTGCTCTGGGCAATTGGTTGTAAGAGCGGTCGTGCTCTGCCTGTACCGAATGCTGATGCGCCTAACTGCGTATCAGGTGTTGCTTTCCTGGAAGCCTTCAACAAAGGCACCATGCAGGTCACTGCTGAAAAAGTCGTCTGTGTAGGTGGTGGTGATACTTCGATCGACGTCGTTTCGGTTGCTCGCCGTCTCGGTAAAATCCAGAACATCGACGAAAACCAGCGTCCTGAACAGGTCATCGGTGGTTATGTTGCTCATGATTCTGCCATTACTGCTTCTCGCGAAGGCGCACAGGTTACCCTGACTTCATTGTTCCCACGTGAACAGATGACTGCTGCTGAGCACGAAGTTGAAGATGCCACCATGGAAGGCGTAGACATTCATACTGGCGTGATGCCTCTGGAAGTGATTGTTGACGGCAACGGCCGTGCGACCGCTTTGAGAATGTGCAAATGTGAACTCGTTGATGGTCGTCCTAACAAGATCGAAGGCACCGAATATGATATCGAAGCTGACCTGATCGTATCTGCGATCGGCCAAAGCGGCGATATGGCAGGCCTGGAAGAATTTGACAACGGTCGCGGCCTGATGGACGCTGATGCTTATTACCGCGTTCCTGGTAAAGATGGCCATTTCGTGTGTGGCGATATCGTACGCCCTCACCTGCTGACCACAGCAATTGGCCAGGCGTCGATCGTATCTGACACCATTGAAGCCTACTTCAAAGAATCCGAGCTGAGAAAACGTCCCAAAGTAGACGTTCATCACTTCAAGCTGATCAATAAACTGGATGAAGCCGGCCTGCATATTGATTCATATAGCTCCAGCGTATACCAGGATGATGGCCAGCGCGGTACCGACCATCAAAAATACGCGATTCATAACTTTGAAGACCGTTCGTCTCAGGAAATTATTTCCTCAGACCATCTGTTCCTCGGGCACTTCAGTTACACACCACGTATTCAGCGTAAGACGATTGTGCCTACCGCAGAAGAAGTGTTGGGCCACTTTACTGAACGCCAGATTGGCCTGAGTGAAGAAGAAGCGGTTGCTGAAGCTAATCGCTGCATGAGCTGCGGCATGTGCTTTGAGTGTGACAACTGCGTCATCTTCTGCCCACAGGATGCTGTGTTCCGCGTGAAGAAGAGCGAAAGCACCACTGGTCGTTATGTTGACACCGACTACAGCAAATGTATCGGTTGCCATATCTGTGCTGATGTATGCCCTACTGGTTACATCGACATGGCACTGGGTGAGTAAGACGCGAATATAAAACGAGAATCATGATTATGCGTTTTCTGCAATTAAGTATTTTTTGTGGCATGTTTTTGCTGATGCTTTCGGGTAAAGCATTAGCAGAAACGCCTTTCCCAACTATTCATCTACCGAAAGGAACAGCTGACTGTCCCATTCCGAAGAATGACAGGGTCAGAAACCACATGAAATACCTTCTGCATCATCGTGATCTGACCGTGCACGAAGGCATTCGTACAAAACAGTACAGCCTTGCAAACTGCATCGACTGTCATGTACAGCCCGGCCCTACTGGAAAAATCGCAGGCCATGACAGCAAAGATCATTTTTGTAATGGTTGCCACCAGTATGCCGCAGTGCATATCGACTGTTTTGAATGTCATGCCGATCGCCCGCAGAAGTACATAAAACGCGGAAATAAATCCGAGGCCTCTAACGAAAAAATGCAAGAAGTGCTTGCGAAGAACGCTGATGCAGGCAATGGGAGCGACAAATAATGAGCGATTGCGTGAATAACTCAAGACGTGACTTTATTGCCAAAGTTGCACTCGCCAGCACAGTCACTATCGCACCAGGACTTCTGCTGCACACAGTACAGGCAAAACCAGCCGATCAGGCTGTCACGAACAAGGTTCGCTGGGGCATGTTGATTGACACCAACAAGTGCAGCAAAGGTTGCAGCGCCTGTGTCGACGCCTGTGATAAAGAGTTCGCTCTGCCCGGCAGCATGCCCAAGTCATCTGAAGCGCAAAAAACTCAGTACATTCGCAAGGTCACACTAAAAGAAAAATCAACCGGTCACGAGCTGTCATTACCGTTAATGTGCCAGCACTGCGAAGAGCCTCCCTGTGTGGATGTGTGCCCGACGGGTGCTTCGTTCAAACGCGCAGATGGCATCGTTCTGGTTGATAAGCATATTTGTATCGGCTGCCGCTACTGCATGATGGCCTGCCCTTACAAGGCGCGTTCATTTGTACACGAAGATATCTTCAACCAGACACTGAATCAGCCTCGCGGCAAAGGTACAGTTGAATCCTGTAACATGTGCGTTCGCCGTGTAG
>CAYRNH010000115.1:0-4990 GCA_964425515.1 uncultured Thiotrichaceae bacterium
AGTGGCCATTCTTGGCAGGGGGCGGGCTCAGCGGGATTGCGGCTGTTGCCAGTTCTTCGCTATCCTCATTAATAATGCTGCCGCGGACCCCGGAAGTACCAAAATCGATGCCCAGAAACAGGCGGGGTGGCCTGGCGTCTGGCTGCATCTGCGGGGTATCGATCGGTTAAGCCCTCAGGGCAGGTCGACCGGCACCGGCGGCTGCCAGGCCGGGTCGCGGTGTTCGGCGACCACGCTGGTGTAAATGCCGCCACGAACATTGAATTCAGCGGTCAGACGCATGAAGCGGGGCGAGCAGGCGGCGACCAGATCACTCAGAATCTGGTTGGTCACATCTTCGTGAAACGCGCCTTCATCGCGGAAAGACCAGACGTACATTTTCAATGCTTTCAATTCGATACACAGCTTTTCTGGCACGTATTCCAGCTCCAGCGTGGCGAAGTCCGGCTGGCCGGTCTTCGGGCACAGACAGGTGAATTCCGGGATGCTGATGCGGATGGTGTAATCGCGCTCCGGCCGGGGGTTGGCGAAGGTTTCGAGTTCTTTCGAGGGCTTGCTGGACATGGGTGACTCACACAGAAAAATCGCAATTATACGCATCCGCGGAGCATAATTCGCTGTCGATTTTCGGCCTCGCTCATGTATACTGAGCCCACATTTTTTCCCACGGAACTGCTACACAAAAATGCGCCTGAGCAAGATCAAACTCGCCGGCTTTAAGTCATTCGTCGATCCTACTACCCTCAATTTGCCCGGAAATCTTACCGGTGTCGTCGGCCCCAACGGTTGCGGCAAGTCAAATATTATTGATGCGGTGCGCTGGGTGATGGGTGAAAGCTCGGCTAAACACCTGCGTGGTGCCACCATGGACGACGTGATTTTCAATGGCTCGACCGCGCGCAAGCCGGTGAGCATGGCCATGGTCGAGCTGGTATTCGACAATTCCGACGGCAAGGCCGGTGGCCAGTTTGCGCAATACGCTGAAATTTCGGCCAAGCGCCAGGTATCGCGCGATGGCCAGTCGAAATATTATCTTAATGGCGCACACTGCCGACGCCGTGATATCGCCGATCTGTTCCTCGGCACCGGTCTCGGCCCGCGCAGCTATGCGATCATCGAACAGGGCATGATTTCGCGCCTGATCGAGGCCAAGCCGGAAGAACTGCGTGTATTCCTCGAAGAAGCGGCCGGTATTTCAAAATATAAGGAACGCCGTCGTGAAACCGAAACCCGGATTCGCCACACCCGCGACAATCTTGATCGTCTGCAGGACCTGCGCGAAGAAATCGACAAGCAGCTGTCGCATCTGCAACGCCAGAGCCGCGCGGCGGAACGTTATAAAGAATTCAAAAACGAAGAACGCCAGGTTAAAGCCGAACAGCTGGCACTGCGCTGGCGCGAGCTGAAGCAGAAACTCGACCTGCGCGATCGTGAAATCAACGAAACCCAGACCCGCCTCGAGCAGGTCATCGCTGAACAGCGCGCGGTGGAAGCCCAGATCGAGCAGCAGCGCGATCAGCACGACGAAACTAACGAAACTTTAAATAAAGTGCAGGCGCAGTATTACAGCCTGGGTGCTGATATTTCAGGTGTTGAGCAAAATATCAAACATCAGCAGGATATCCAGCAACGTCAGCAAACCGATCTGCAGCAGATCGAGAGCACGCTGGCCGAAGCGAGCCAGGCGCTGGCATCTGACAATGCCACGATGACCGAGATCAGCGCGCAGTTGCAAAGCGACAAACCGCAGCTCGACCAGCTTAAGCAGGAAGAAGAGGCGCTGAGTCAGCGTTTCAAGATTGCCGAGCAGGCAATGCTCGACTGGCAGCAGGGCTGGGACGTGGTCAATCAGCAATATTCCGAAGCCAGCCAGAAAGCCCAGGTTGAACGTTCGCGCATGGAACAGCTGGAACGCCAGGTAGTGCAGCTGAAACAGCGTCTGTACAAAACCGTGACCGAAATAGATGTACTGCGCGGCGAAGATATTCAGGAACAGATCGTCGAACTGCAGAGCAAGCTGGCTGATATTGATAGTGAAAAGCAGGCGCAGGAACAACAGTTGTCTGCGGTACTGAGCGCGATTAAAGACAGTCGCGAAAAAATTCTTGAAGCCGAACAGAATTCTGCCAGTCAACGCCGCGCGATCAGTGATGACCAGGGACGTTTATCTTCGCTCGAAGCACTGCAACAGGCCGCGCTGGGCAAAACCGACAAACCGGTGCAGCAATGGCTGGAGCGTCGCGGTCTTGCTGACAAACAACGTTTTGCCGAACAGCTTGATGTGGCGACTGGCTGGGAAACCGCAGTCGAAACCGTGCTCGGTGATCAGCTCGAAGCAGTGTGCGTAGATTCACTGGACACGGTTAAATCCAGTCTGTCAGAACTCAGCAAAAGTAATCTGGCATTAATCGAAACCTCTTCCGCGAATGGGGCATCACAGATTGATGCTCAGTTACTCAGTGAAAAAGTGAGCTCGGCACTGGATCTGTCCGACTTTATGCGCAATGTGTACACCGCTGAAAATCTGGATGAGGCGTTTACACGTCGCGCTTCGCTTCAGGCTGACGAAAGTATTATTACGCGTGATGGTATCTGGCTGGGTCGCCACTGGTTGCGCATCGCCAAAGATCGCGATGAAAAGCAGGGCGTGCTGGCACGCGAATCTGAAATCCGCGACACCCAGAAAAAACTCAAAGACCACGAAGCCGAAGCAGAAGCGACCGCGGGTGTGTTGATGGGCTTGCGTGAAGATCTTCAGGCGCACGAATCAAAACGTGAAGAATTGCAGGTTGAACTCAATCAGACCCACGCAAAACTCAATGATGTGCAGGCGCAGATACGCGCACGACAGACGCGACACGAACACAACACCAATCGCGGGCAGAACCTGGAAGCTGAAAAAGCCGAAACCGAAAAACTGATCCAGCAGGACAGTGATGCGATTGTTGAAGCAACCAGCAATCGCAATGCAGCACTGGCAACCATCGAACAGGTCGGTGCGCAACGCGAGCAGCTCGAAAGCCAGCGTGAGAGCTTGCGTGGACAACTACAGCAGCAACGCGATGCCCTGCAGTCAAAACGCGATAGCGCGCACGAGATTGCGATACGCATCGAAGGTTTGAGCTCACGCAAAATAGCGTTGGAACAGAATATTGAGCGCATGCAGCGCACTCAGGAACAGCAGTTGCAACGCAAACAGGAACTGGTTGCGCTATTGTCGAATGCGGCCGAGCCGATCGAAGTTCTGGAGCAGCAGCTGGCAGAATTGCTTGAAAAACGTCTGCAATCTGAAACCGCACTCAGTGAAGCGCGCCATCATGTTGAAGAAGTAACGCAACTGTTGCGCAGTCTTGAACAGCAACGCAATGAACACGAACAGCGCAGCGAAGAAGTGCGTAACCAGCTCAACCAGATCAAGCTTGATAGCCAGGAAATTCGTGTACGCAGCAAGACGGCGGAAGAGCAGCTGGCCGAAACCGGACACAGTGCGGAATCTTTGCTTGAAGCGCTGGACGAAAATGCCAATAGCGCCGACTGGGAACAGAAAATGGCTGATATTGCGCAACGCATTTCACGCCTGGGACCGATCAACCTTGCTGCAATTGATGAATATCAGGAAACACTCAAGCGCAAAGAATATCTCGATGCACAATTTAAAGATGTAACGAGTGCTCTGGAAGCACTGGAACAGGCAATTGCAAAAATTGACAAAGAAACCCGTGGTCGTTTCAAAGACACCTATGAACACGTGAATAATCGCCTCAAAGATATGTTCCCACGCCTGTTCGGTGGCGGTTCTGCTTATCTTGAAATGACAGGTGATGATTTGCTCAGCACGGGTATTGCGATCATGGTGAAACCGCCGGGCAAGCGTATTTCTAATATCCACCTGATGTCGGGTGGTGAAAAAGCATTGACCGCGGTAGCGCTGGTATTTGCGATTTTCGAACTTAACCCGGCACCGTTCTGTATGCTGGACGAAGTGGACGCACCACTCGATGAGGCCAATGTGGGTCGATTTGGTCAGTTGGTGAAAGAAATGTCCAAAAATGTCCAGTTCATTTATATCACGCATAATAAAGCCACGATGGAGATTTCTGAACATCTCAGTGGTGTCACCATGCGTGAAGCCGGAGTTTCCAGGCTGGTTTCTGTTGACGTGGCAGAAGCGGCGACCATGGCAGCCGTCTGAGTTTAAGCGATGCAATACTTGCGCTGGATTCTGCTGGGTGCTGGTGTTCTCTTTGTTCTGATTGTGTACTTTATAAGTCGGCAACAGCGACGCCGGAATACCTATACTAAGGACGTCGAGCTGGAGTCTGATCTGCCCGAGATCAGCGCGCGTGACTGGGACGATATCGACGAAGGTGTCGGAAAAGTTCGAGTGATAGCAACGCAGGATGATGTTGATATTGAGGACGTTGAATCTGGAATCAAAACCGAGATCGATTCAAAACCCGAAGCTGATACACAGTCTGTCGATCAGCCCGCAAGCAAAACGACTAAAACAACGGATAAGCCGCCTCGGCTCGATGATCTGGTGACTTTATATTTGCTGGCAAAAGACGATGCGCTATCGGGCGATGTGATCAACAGCGCGGCGTATGCCAATGGTCTGGTTTTCGGCAAGATGAATATTTTTCACCGCCTCGATGAGCACGACGAACCGCTTTACAGTCTGGCGAATATGATGGAGCCGGGATATTTTGACGCCGACAGCATTCATAATCTGAAAACAAAAGGTCTGGTATTGTTCATCCAGCTGGCGCAGCTAAAACATTCCAGTGAGGCGCTGCATGACATGTTACGTTGTGGCTATCGTATGGCCGAGATGATCGGTGCGCGTTTATGCAACAGCAAGCGCCAGCCACTGACAGAAACAGATACCAATGCCTATCGTGAACTCGCGGCCAGATTCGATGACGAGTCGTGAGAAAAATAAATCCGTTATAAATAAAATCGAAAAACTGCGCGAGCAGTTACGTCAGCA
>CAYRNH010000115.1:5090-7820 GCA_964425515.1 uncultured Thiotrichaceae bacterium
AAAATAAATCCGTTATAAATAAAATCGAAAAACTGCGCGAGCAGTTACGTCAGCATGCACATGCCTACTACGTGCTCGATTCACCCGAAATTCCCGATGCTGAATATGATCGTTTGTTTCGCGAACTGGAGAAGCTTGAATCCGAGCATCCAGAATTCGTCACCGCTGATTCACCTACACAACGCGTCGGCGCTGAGCCGCTGGCAAGTTTTTCCCAGGTTAAACACCGACTCCCTATGCTCTCGCTGGGTAATGTTTTCTCAGACGAAGAGCTTCTTGCTTTCGATAAAAGAATTCGTGATCGTTTAAAGAGCGATGCGGTGATTGAATACGCTGCCGAGCCCAAGCTCGATGGGCTCGCGGTCAGTATTGTGTATCAGAATGGCCAACTGGTTCAGGCGGCGACACGAGGTGATGGCACCACTGGTGAAGACGTGACCCATAATGTCAAAACCATTCAGTCGATACCACTAAAACTTTCGGGAAAAAAATATCCTGCACTGCTCGAAGTCAGGGGTGAAGTCTATATGCCCAAAAAGGGCTTTAATGCGCTCAATGAAAAAGCACGCAAGCTGGGCGAAAAAACCTTTGCTAATCCACGCAATGCGGCAGCCGGCAGTTTACGTCAGCTGGACCCGCGCATTGCGGCACAACGCCCACTGGCGATGTATTGTTATGCTGTCGGCTTTCATGATGGCGGCACACTGCCGGATACGCATAGTGCGATGCTGCAGCAATTGTGCACATGGGGTTTGCCAGTGTGCGCTGAATCTGATCTTGTCAGCGGAGTGGAAGGCTGTCTTGAGTATTATCACAATGTGCAGAATAATCGCGATCGTTTGCCGTATGACATCGATGGTGTTGTCTACAAGGTGAATTCCTTTGCGCTGCAGGAAACGCTCGGTTTTGTTGCGCGTGCACCGCGCTGGGCGGTGGCACACAAGTTTCCTGCCCAGGAAGAGCTCACCACCATTACCGATGTGGAATTCCAGGTGGGGCGCACGGGCGCGCTAACGCCAGTAGCACGACTCGAACCGGTCTCTGTCGGCGGTGTTACGGTGAGCAATGCCACCTTGCATAATATGGATGAAATCGAGCGCAAGGATGTGCGTGTCGGAGATACTGTTGTTGTACGGCGTGCAGGTGACGTGATTCCAGAAGTTGTCAGCGTTGTCATCAGTGAACGCCCAAAAGATGCTAAAAAGATTACTATGAAGGAGTATTGCCCCGTTTGTCCTGAGTGTGGGTCGGATATTGAAAGACAGGAAGGGGAGGCGATATATCGTTGTACGGGTGGCCTATATTGCAAGGCGCAACGCAGTGAGGCGATTAAACATTTTGCATCGCGCAAGGCCATGGATATCGACGGTCTGGGTGAGAAACTGGTGGAGCAGCTGGTTGCAGCAAACCTGATCAACACTGTGGCTGATATTTATACCCTGAAACTGGAACAGCTGGCAGCGCTGGAACGCATGGGTGATAAATCTGCCAGCAATCTGATTGCAGCGATCAAAAAATCAAAAACGCCTACACTGGCGCGATTTATTTATGCGCTTGGTATACGTGAAGTAGGTGAAGCAACTGCGATGAATCTTGCTGCAACGTATTCGGATATTGCTTCGCTGGCCAAAGCATCGTTCGAAGAGCTGCAGGACATTCAGGACATTGGGCCGATCGTGGCAGAGCACATTATCAATTTCTTTGCACAAGCGCATAATCGTGAAGTTATCGAGGCGCTTGCTTCGCAGGGGATTGCGCCACAGTCAGCCGTTATTTCAACTGATAAGAAATCTGCACAGCTTGCAGGAAAAACTTTTGTGATTACAGGTACGCTAAGTTCCATGTCGCGCGACGAAGCCAAAGCCTTTTTACAACAGGTTGGCGCAAAAGTGACAGGAAGTGTTTCGGCAAAAACAGATTATCTACTCGCGGGTGAAAACGCTGGCTCAAAACTGACAAAAGCAGAACAGCTTGGTGTCAAAATTATTTCTGAAGACGATCTGGCAGGGCTGCTCAAGTCCTGAGAATAACTGTAATTATTTTGACTTGTGAATAGTGCTCAATGTTGGGTGCAGGTCAAAATAAGCATCCAGTCCGGGAAAGTTTCTGGTGCCGTAATTTTCCGCTGGTTTACGACGCAGCAGACTGAAGTCTCCTGCAGCCAGTATCTGTTTAAGATGTGACTGGTTCTTGCCCAGCGCATTGATGTAGTGCCGGTCTTTGCCATCGAAATGCGCGACTTCAAATTTGTATGCCCCAGCGAACAGTTTGTTCAATCGGCTATCGACCTCGTGTTCAAAAAACCCGGGGGTCTTGCGTAGCAGGTCTTCAGCGGATTCATAAATGACCTTGCTACTTCCGTCCGCTTCGACTTTAACATCGAGTCCGCCCAGGACAAATTCCGGATACAGCCGGTCGCGGCATTTTTCGAGATAGCAGCGATCTGACATCTGAGCGATCAGGTCAGCCGTGCCCAGCATGTGACCTACCATGTGTGTTTTGGCATCGGGCAGGCGGATATTTTCGGGTAATACTTCATAACCGGTGTAGTGCACCATTTGCGCGCTGTGCTGCGCCTGTTCGCCCAGGCCGATCTTGTGCATATAACGCTTGAGAAACTCGGCGCTACGGCTGACGTGCACCTGGGTGTATTCTGCTCCGTTGAAGTGGTGATGGTCGTGTTCGTGACGGATGTAGCCAGAATCGTGGAACAGTGCTGTGATCAGTCCC
>CAYRNH010000116.1:0-7757 GCA_964425515.1 uncultured Thiotrichaceae bacterium
GCTTTTGTATGTGTCCCGGTGGCACCGTGGTGGCAGCGACTTCGGAAGAAGGACGCGTGGTGACCAATGGCATGAGCCAGTATTCGCGCAACGAACGCAATGCCAACAGCGGCATCGTGGTCGGTATCACACCAGAACAGGATTATCCCGGTGACGTGCTCGCGGGTGTGGCGCTGCAACGCGAACTGGAATCGCGTGCGTATAAACTGGGTGGTGAAAACTACAGTGCACCGGCGCAGTTGCTGGGTGATTTTCTTGGCGCACGTGCATCGACCGAGTTTGGTTCGGTGCTGCCGTCATACACGCCCGGTGTGCAGCTCGGTGATCTTTCTACCAGTTTGCCGGACTATGCGATTGAAGCGCTGCGTGAAGCCCTGCCGACATTCGGCAAACAGATCAAAGGCTATGACATGCCGGATGCAATACTTACAGGAGTAGAAACGCGCACCTCATCACCGATACGCATCAAGCGCGATGATTCATTACAAAGCATCAATACACGCGGTTTATATCCGGCGGGTGAGGGCGCTGGTTATGCCGGTGGCATTCTGTCTGCTGCGGTGGATGGTATTAAAGTCGCGGAAGCGGTGGCGATAAGTCTGTTGCATGATGCAACGGTAAAAACTGAAAGCAAAACCACTAAAAACATTCACTAAATTAAACTCCTGCTGCTGCAATGAAAACGCGTAAAGCTCAGACCAGTGGTTTACTGTGGGTATGTGTTCCGCTGCCATGAGTATGACGGTCGGCGGCTTCAACCGGGACCATGTGCAGATTGCCATGTCGAACACCGCGCTCGGCAATCACCGATTCCGCAAAAGCGCGCACAGCTCGTACCGAACCGCGCAGCATTACTGTTTCGAAACAGTTGTCATGGTCGAGATGAATATGCTGAGTTGCCACCGTCAGATCATGGTGCTCGTGCTGCGTGTCCATCAAACGGGCGGCCAGGCTACGTTCGTGATGATTGTAGACATAGCTGAGAGATGCGACGCAATGCCCGGTGTGGTGATCTGACAGGTTTTCCGATGCAAGGCGTTCGCGAATCAAGTCCCGTACTGCTTCCGAGCGTGTGGTGTAACCTTTTGCTTCAGTGTAGGTATCGAATCGCTCTGCAAGATCTTCTTCCAGCGACATTGTGAAACGCTCGGTCATTGTATCTCCTGGCATGGATAGGTTAGAAACGAGGACTGTAACATATGCACACATTATCACGGGCTGGTGAGTTGAAATGCGTCGGGCACTGTTCAGTTTGTGATAGCTCTCGGGCGTCACCACCATTAATCATTCGAGGTTTGAATGTCACTGGTGTACAGCCCGGACGATTCAGGCAAGGCGGCGATAATAACGGCAATACACAACCATGCTCTCGATGCTTGCACGATTGCGCCCATCTCTTCCTGGTTTGATTGTTTGGTGCTTGATCATGACCTTGCGCCGACTTCGGTGGGCTTATCCGTGAGTCGCAGTGCAAACCAGTAGCTCATTAGAATGATCAGTACGACACCGATGCCGAGACTGCGGCTGTCACTCCAGGTAGCGGCCTGTGGCGACCAATAGGCGACGATACTGAAGGCGGCAATACTCAGGCTGAGTATCGCGATACTCAGTCCGAGGACGCGAGAGGCAATTCGTGCGCGCCGGTCAGCCCGCCGAAGCAGGCGCGAGATCCACAGGCCGTTCATACCGTCAGTTACCATCATGCCGACCATGAATGTGAGTCCAAGCGTCGCCGAGAAATACCAGCCACTCATTCGTGTCGCGGCGAGCGAAAACAGTGCGGTTTGGCTCATGGTGTCGAACGATAGCGCGAACAATGCTCCCACAAGCACGATGAGCACAGGATGACTCGCCCGGCTCAGTCGTCCAAAGAAACGCCCTTTCAACCCGGCGGGCTGGACAATATCGCAGGGCCGGGTACGCAGAACGGCGACCAGGTTGACCGCACCCAGCGCCAGCAGAAATAGAATCGACACCCATGCACCAAAGTCATCCATCCAGTGCGGAATCGCCCACTGCTTCGTGAACAGTCCTATCAATACCGCCGCAGCAGTGACCACCAGGCCGTGACCGAGGGAGAAAAGGAAACCCGACCAGCGCGATAGCTTCGGCCGCACGACAGCGTTGATGCGCGTCAGGCCGTCGATTGTCGCCAGGTGATCGGCGTCTATCCCGTGGCGTGCCCCGAGAAAAAACACCATCAGCATAAATTCAGCCCAATTATGGGGAAGTGCTGCCATGAAGCTCCTTGCGCAGAGTTGATCTGGTATGAAGATATAATAATTCTTCTTAATTAACAATCCCGCATTCTGGTGCCAGGTCGGGATTGAGCCACTGTCCTGTTATTGACGCCCGGACAGGATTATCCAGGCGACGTACTCGTGGGTGGGGCGTTACAGCTCGAACTGGGATTGCGCTTATAAACCTGGTGGTGAAAACGACAGCACACCGGTGCAGTTGTGTGCTTCACAGCCGAAACCTGTAAGCGAAACCGCGAAGTCGTAGGGAAAAATATTATTTATCTGTGCTAGTTGTCTGTCTTTGTGAGCGCATGTTGTAGGCGCAGTTGATCAAGGTGTTCCTGATCTTTGTATTCCAGGTAGTCCTTTCTGTCCATTTCGTGAAGTTGCAATGAATATTTTTCTGTTAAATCAAACCATTTATTCAGACGTGCATTAAATCGCTTTTCAGGCTTTATGTGGATGGTATCGAGATAACTTTCGATAGCGAAATAGTAACGAATAGTATTTCTTTCGATGATACCGCGCACACCGCCGACATAAATGGGTTTGCCGTTTTTGTCTTTGCCTGTGATGCTGAAGCCAACCTTGTTTCTGCCGATGGTCGCGAGATATGTATTCATTCCCATCGAAGTCAGGAAATTGTAATGATATGAATATCTGAAATGGATAAATGTTCTGGAATCGTCAAGCGGTATAGCTTCGACAGAAATATGGTAATCGCTGGTCCCCATAGAGCCGTCTTTTGCGAGCAGTTTGACCTGGAAATAGTTGTTTTCAGTCTGGGTCAGCTGGAAATGGTAAGACAACTGATAAACGTCATCGGCTTTCTCGTAATATTTTCGCCCGGCGTAGAAAGTAATGATGTCATTGCTGTCAGTGTGCTGGTATGTGCAGGCCTTGATATTGAGATGCAGCGGAGCGATATCGCACCATGTTTTCGGTGTTGTTAGCGCGGTTTTTATGCTGTCAAAAGGATGGGAAATAATGCCATACACTTCACCCAGTGTTGTATTGTTGGTATCGCTGGACTGGATGCTGACCGGAATACCGTAGACGTTATTCTGTAATGCAGTTTTGATTTCATCGTATTTATGCCGCATTTCAATATTATCAGCATGTGCAGCTGTTACCGGCGCGATGAGCACAATGGCGGGCAGTATCAAAAACAGGAGCAGGAATCGGGCAGAAATTGTTTTGCGCATGCCTCAATATAGGCTTGCGCGTGCATCATTTCAATACGAAATTGTTTGCGTGTTATTTGTGTTCGTTTTTTGCGGACTCAGAAACTTCAGGTAGTTCCTTGTACACGGTCTTTACCACCGCATGCATTTCTTTATCCGATACCGGCAGATAAGAAAATTTTTCGCCGTTTTTCTGCATGCTGCTCAGGTCAAGCATGGTTCCGGGGGGGAGTTTATCTCCGTTACCAAGGTTGCCTTTCACAGCATAAATCACCCAGCGTGGTCCTTCCAGAGAAAGCACCAGATAGGACGCGTCGGCAACCGCGAGCACGCTTTGTGCGGCCAGCTGACTGGTGGCGCCATAGCCAAGTACAATACCACCACCGAGCTCATAACCTGCGGGTACGACCACGGCTTTCGATAATTCATAAACACCAACTGTAGCACCAGCTGCAACCGAGGCTGTGGTGCCTGCTACCAGTGTGGTGCCGGCCAGTACATTACCGAACACCTGTGAACTTGCCGAAACCACTTCGCCGCCGACTACCATGGTTGATCCGGTGACTGCGCCAGCGCTGCCAGCGACCACGCCGACAGCGCCTGTGCCCAGAGTGACCCCCGCTGCTGCCAAAGGAACACCAATGTATTGTGTGCCTTTCCCTGAGACATAACCAACGCCCTTGACCACATTGCCCGCCACCTGGCCTGTGACTACGCTGCCTGCGCCCAGGACTGTGCCGCCTGCTGCGGTTGCGCCCGCGACCAGATTTCCACCGGTGAATTCAAACAGACTGTAGACCGAGGCCAGCGCTGCGGTTGCGCTCGGAGCGACCAGTTCGTAGGCGCCTGCTGCGGTGTTCCAGGTGACCTTGATCGCGAGTTTTGTGACTGCAACGCCTTCATTCACTACCACCATGGCCGGAAACGCAAGCAGATTGACTCCCAGATAACCTACCGAGGCGGCACCTACTTTTGAAACGGGTTTCACCAGACCATCCCATAACACGCCTTGCAACACCCAACGTGAAGATTTGATCAGGGCCAGGCCAAAACCTGTGACGCCGACACTTTCATTGAATGCTTTACCTGCTTTATCAAATGAACCTTTTACATCGCTAGCATAATCATCGGTTGTTGAACCGATCAGGCTGGTCATCATGCCGGAATATTTGTCACGAGTTTTATTTGCACCCGTAATGCCTTCGGCAAATTGACTTGCAGTAGCAGCCTGAGCAATATTCTCGGCACGGTGTGATAATTTATCTGGCACAGCAACATAGCCCTTGATAAATTTATTTTTGGCGTAGAGCAGGCTTTCTCCCGCACTCGTGTTTGATGCGGTCGATATATTTTTGGCAAGATTCAATGAACCCCCAATAACACCCGTACCGACATCAGTCATGGTACTTGCGATCTGGTTACCGCCGTTGACAGCGCCATGCGCTATGGCGATGCCGTATTTATCCATTTCCGTAGCAGTGGCCTTGCCATAGGACCATGCTTTTAAAGTAACATTCTTGCCTAGATCAATCGAACGGTTGACCATCAGTTTTCCAACCGGACGCGTAATGCCCGTAACGGTATCGCCTACTCGCTCACCGCCGTGCTTGATTGATTTTGCGTATTTCAGACTTAGTTTGGTGCCTGCTGGTATCAGGTAGACTGAATCAGCTGCATTATTAATCGAGGTCAGGAATGCCTGGTGCGCACGCATCCCCATCATTTCCTGTGCAAGTTCGAGCGGCGCCTCACCAGCTGGGATAAGTTTTATTTTTGTATAGGGCACCTGGAAAGCGCCATTGTCGTATAGTGAGCGATGGCCCTCGCTGATCAATTTGCGTGAGTACTTCAAAGGGTCTTCTTTGGGTTTATCGACAGTGCTGCAACTGGTAATGGCAATACAGCATAGAACCAGTAATGTGGTCAGGTTTTTTTGCATAATCTTGCTATCCGTTCTATTCACGCAAATCATCCGGTAATTTCTCCAGCACTTTTTTAATAACAGCAGGATCATCGGACAGTACATTGACCTTCACGCCTGCTTGTTTAAGCGTTTTAAGATCAACCACACTGCCGACCGGCAAACTGTCAACGCTGATCTTTTTTCCGTTGCCATCGGCTATTTCACCTTTTGCATAAGCAATCACAAGCCGCGGTCCATCATATGCGAGGAACACCGCACCATCGACCACGCCCATGAAGACCTGAGCAGGCAAGGCGGTCAGTGCGTTATAACCCAGCACGACGGCTGCGCTGGCCTGGTTGATCACCACCTTGCTGGTACCGGTGATTGCATCGTAACTGACAAAGGCTACATATTTACCGGTATCCGCTGCTGAAAGAGCGGCGCCGCTAGCCGCGCTCGCGAGCGGTGCTGCAGTAGTAAAGGCCACCTGGTTGACTGCGCCTATACTTGTGCCAGTCACATAGGTAAGTGGCGCCGTACCCAGAGAGAGCATGGCCATGCCACTCAATAATCCAGCTTCAACCGTTGGTGATATGATTTCGACCCCGAGCTTGCCGGTGTAATACACCGTAGTCCCGATCGCCTCTATCGTGCGGCCGCTGACACTGATGGCTGTAGCTGCTGGTAAAAAAACAAGTTGTGCAGCACCGCGTGCACCCACTGAGGCGGTGTCGACTACGGTTGTTGCCGCTGGTTTGAACAAGCCCTGATAGAGACCTTTCGCATAACCCGCGAAGATATGTGCCAGGCCACCGATAGTGTTCGAAGATTGTCCTGACTGATTGTATTCATCATTAAATGATTTCGCGGCTTTGCCAAATGCACTGTTCCATGTTGAACCTATGTGCAGTGCTGAATCATTCTGCATCTTGGATGTGAGTTGATATATGTTGGAAAAATCGTGTTTCAGGTTGTGATAATAACCACCCGGCTGGCTGGCCAGTTGAGTGCGTGTTTCCTGTGTGCGTTGCGCCATGTGCAGGTTGCCCTTGATAAAACGCCCCCAGCTTTTTTTGAAACTGGTCAGTCCGTAGTCGATCTGCATTGATGTGACATCTGAGGTGGCAGCAAACATTTTTTGTGTGATACGTGTGCCGGTCTTGAAAGTTTGCTTTCCGAGGTCTGCAGACAGCTTCCAGTGTTTGGCTAGCTCGTCGGCCAGCGCGTGGTTTCTTTGTGCTATGGAGCTCGCTGCGAGTGATATCGCTTCACGCGACGAAATTACTGATTTTTCCTTTGCATAGCTCAGCGCTTTATCGCTTGAGGTAATAACAAACCAGCCTTGATCGTAGAGAGCTTCATGGCCGCGCATGTTCGCCATGGTGATGGGGATGACATCCTCGACGGTTTTTTTCGCCACAGGGGGAGTGTGTTCTGACTGTTGCGCATTCGATGCACAGCCGGTGGTGGCAATGATGAGACTGAAAAGAACTGCCAGATGGTCCTTGCGCATTATGAATTGATTCCTTGTTGGTCAGTTATAGTCAACAGTTATGCCGGGATATTAGCAATCTCTGGTAAAAATATATAGGTGCATGTGGATTGTATCTGATGGCACTCATGAGGCTGCGGTCTGATCGGATGCAGTTATCGCTGTTCGACTGAATACAGCCTTGACCTGGTTCTCAGCATAACGCGCAAGTTCATCACGAGTTTTATCGCTGGCGAGCACTGGTTGCAAAAAATATAGTTCGGCGACTATGGTTTTTGCTGCCAGAACATTTTTAACCGATTGCATAAACGTGGTGTCATCAACGTATAAAACTGCGTTGTGAACCATCTGGTCAGAATCCGGATATCGAATCGCCACAGGTTGCAGCAGGCATTGCGCGTCGATGGCGCTTTGCATCAGGCGGCCGTGAAAGCGTTTGATTTCACCGCTCGATGTGGTGCTTTCGGGAAATAAGGCTACATGCTGGTTGCTGCATAAGGCCTGTTGCATGAGTTGATTGGCTTCGGCGGCGGCATTTTTGCCACCACGCGGTATATATAGTGTGCCTGCCTTGCTCGCCAGCCAGCCGAAGATCGGCCAGTTTTGTACTTCGGCTTTGGACAGAAAGCGTGCGGGCAACTGGCTACCAATCACGTGGATATCCAGCCAGGATAAATGATTGGCAACGAACAAAGAGGCATTGTTCGTTGCTTCGCCGTACACATTAAGTTTGATGCCAAGCACACCGAGAATGCGCCGGTGCCACCAGCAGGTGATCTTGCTGGCGAAACCTTGCCGGGACATGGTGTTACGTTGAAATACTGCGGTGAGCAGGCAGCCGGTTGAAATCACGATCAGCAGCAGGCTGCTGCGATAAATCATTCGCGGTAAAGACATTACAGAAAACGCATGGACAGGTCGATGGCCTTGATGTC
>CAYRNH010000117.1:0-7676 GCA_964425515.1 uncultured Thiotrichaceae bacterium
TCATTACATTTTCTCCTAACAAATTACATAACATTTACAAAGTCGCTACAGTTTCTACCGTGAAACAACCCTGAAACCCAAAAAAATCTAGTTCACTGCTTTCAATACAATATTAGTGCCAACATTTTGGCCACGTAAAAATCAACAACTTAAAAATTCGCCCAGACAGAAAAAATTTTAACTGTAAAGAATTCCAATTATTTTAAATTTCAGCCAAATTCAACGAAATACGTGTTTCTATATATTTCAACAAGATACGGATACACACTGGAAGCTATTCCCATCCAACATTTCCACTGAACAATCGAACTATATCGTAAAAAATTAAAATTTCTTTAAATTTCAAAATGTTATAATATTTAGTTGTGTAATAAAATTCGACACGATATCCGGCAGGCTGCCTGGAAAATAATCTAACGCGACCAGAAAAACTCCAAAACTGGAAGCACTACTGTAAAAGTCTGCCTAAAAATGGGTGGGATACGAGTTATAAACATAGCCAACAGATTGAATCTGGCGGCACCAATGGAGTATTTGCCGGGGCTACTGACAGCATGGCCACATTGTTTCAGCAGACGAAGATACAGCCAGGAGAAATAAAATTTTTTTGCGCAAAAAAAAACAACGACCGAAGTCGTTGTTTTTTATAAACCCAGACAATCGAAATTATGCGCGACGGCGGCGTGCAACTCCAACCAGACCGATCAGACCGGTACCAAACAACCAGGCAGCCGCAGGCACTGGAACGGGTGCCAGATCCACACCCTGAAGTGTTCCGTTAATTTTTGTTCCGTTAGGAGTACTAAAACTGATTGAATACCAATTGCCAGTAAGGACTGTTGTGTAAGAGGTTTCGTAATTAGCTCCACCGTCCCACAATGCTAACTGAAAAGTTGGTGCAGCACCCAGGGTTGCTGTATCAGATCCATAACTCCCCTTAAAAGTAGGGCCGCTTGAGATATTGACCACCCCATTTCCGCCGGGGACACCAAGGCTTGTAGCACTTGTATTAAGTGATGTATCCGCCACAGGAGTAGAACCGACGGCATACATTACCAGATCATAACCAGCAGGAAGACCGAAATTTACAAATGACACATCCTGATAGACACTAGGATTAGAGCTATTCGGAGTAGCCGTCCATACTGTTGATGCACTTGCCGCTACGGAAGCGAGAACCAGCACCGACGCCGTTAATAGTTGTGAAATTTTCATCATTTATTCTCCTTTCATTTCCACTCGACGCTCGAAAAAGCCCTGAGTAGTTAAAATTACATTTCATATATACCCTAACAAGAACAATGCCAATATAAAAATAACCAATAAAGTCAATTGCTTATACAATACCGTCGTTCACCTTAATAAAATACTGTAAAGAATCCCAATTTTCCATATCTTTCAGTTAGCAAAAAATACAAAAATATATATAAATCAATAAATTAAATATTTACTCCTATCATGATTAAAATTCCATAATTTTCTCTGAACCGCCGGATATTTTCGATCGAAACGTATAATTTTTTTATTTTCATTATGTTACGTACCATATTAGACTGTAATTAATTTCGACATACTTCGACAGAGTTACTGCACCTAAAAAGCTGTCTGGCCAGCAAAACATATGACTTATTGTCACCCCATAGTAATAGTGTCTGCACCTGCACGGGTAGACCAGAAGCAACCACATCCTGGGGAGCCATAGAACTTGAAACTACACTTTTACACAGCTTCATGACAGCAGAATCCCTCAGCTCAATTGCATCCGTACTGTATCTTCCTCATGGTGGCGGGCCATTGCCCCTGCTCGGTGACAAACAACACGAAGCACTGACACAGTTTCTAAAAACTATCCCGGACAGCCTGCCCGAACCCGAATCCATTTTAATCGTCAGTGCACACTGGGAAGCAGAACACGCACGTATCACCAGCGCACCTCATCCGACCCTGATTTACGACTACTCAGGGTTTCCACCTGAATCGTATGACATCGAGTATGCCGCACCCGGCAAGCCGGAGCTGGCACAGGAAATATTTAACCTGCTAAACACGAACGGAATACAGACACAGCTGGATGATCAGCGTGGTTTCGATCACGGTATGTTTGTACCATTGAAACTGATGTATCCGGATGCGCATATTCCCTGTGTACAACTCTCCCTGCTCCGAAGCCTCGATCCCGGTGCGCATATTGCTATGGGCAAGGCACTTGGTGCGTTGTGCAAAAAAAATATACTGGTGATCGGTTCGGGTATGTCGTATCACAACATGAGAACTTTTTTTGCCAATGACGCAGGAAGCCTCAAAGCCAGCGAAACGTTTGACCACTGGCTAACCGAAACCTGTACGGCAGATGACTTCACCGGTGAGCAACGTGAACAAAGACTAATCGACTGGCAACACGCGCCTTCTGCACGTTTCTGCCATCCGCGCGAAGAGCATTTGTTACCATTACACGTTTGCTACGGCATCGCCAGCGCAAGCACACCGGCAGCACAACGGGTATTCGATCAGCTGGTTATGGGCAAGAAAGTATGCGCACTGCTCTGGCAATAACACGTAACCGGCTTCCGTCACTACTAACCGCCAGTCCGGCCTGTTTATGCCTTTAGCACATCGAACAATCTGGTTTATTACTGTATGTTCTGGCTCCAGTAAAACAGCGACTCGATTTCCGCAGCTGGCATTGGCTTGTTAAAGTAGTATCCCTGCGCTTCGTTACAGCCTTGCGCGCGTAGATAATCCAGCTGTTCAACCGTCTCTACGCCTTCCGCAATGGTCTGCAGTCCGAGGTCTCTGGACATACTGATGATCGCCGCAACAATGGCTCTGTCTTCCTGGTCGGTGGTGATGTCGCGCACAAAAGATTGATCGATTTTGAGTTTGTACACCTTGAACTTTTTCAGGTAATTGAGTGATGAATAACCCGTGCCAAAATCATCGATCGACATACGGATTCCCAGTTCATGTAAATTATCCATGATCTCGACCGCCGCCTGCGGATCATACATAGCAACGCCCTCGGTCAACTCCAGCTCCAGATATTCCGGCGAGAGCTCTTCCTCTTCGAGTATACGTGTCACCATTTTTGACAAGCTGGGGTGGCGAAACTGGATCGCCGACAGATTGACCGCAACCACCATCGGCGCACAACCCCGATCTATCCAGTGCTTTAGCTGTCGCACCGCAGTACGTAATACCCATTCACCGATCGACAGTATCAAGCCACTATCTTCTGCCACCGGGATAAACTCTGCTGGTGACACCGGCCCCAGCTCGGGATGCTGCCAGCGCAATAAAGCTTCAACTCCAATAACCCGTCCATCAGTAATAGAGATCTGTGGTTGATAATGCACCTGCATCTGGCCAAGCTCGAGTGCCTGACGCAATGCAATCACCAGATGCATATTACGTGTTGCACTCGCCTGCATGGCAGCGGTGAAGAAACAATAACCATCGCGGCCTTCCTGTTTGGCACGATACATCGCAGTATCTGCACTCTTTGAAAGTGTTTCCAGATCAGCGCCATCATCAGGGAACATAGCAATACCGATCGATGCGGTCATGGTCAGATCATATTGTTCAACACGACAGGGGACGGAAATAATATCCAGTATTTTCTGTGCGACCTGAGCCGCGCCTTGTGTGTCACTGTTGGGCAGCATCAAAATAAATTCATCACCACCGAGGCGAGATACACTATCTTCTTCACGCAGTACCTGCTGTAAGCGATTAGCCATCTCAACCAGATAGGCATCACCAATACTATGTCCCAGCGTGTCATTAACATCCTTGAAACGATCAAGATCAATAAACATCAACGCCAGCTGTTCATGGCTGCGCTTTGCCAGACTGAGAGCAAATTTGAGGTGATCATCAAGCTGCCTGCGATTAGGCAGTCCGGTGAGTGCATCAAAATTGGCGAGAAATTTAATCCGTTCTTCGTTCTCCTTACGTTCTGTAATATCCAGCGTGATGCCTAACAAATGGCTGACATTTCCTTCTGCATCACGCAGCGGCGTTTCATGAGTTTCAAGCCAGCGTCGGGTACCCTTGAGACCTTCAATTTCAAACTCTAACGTCGCATCCTCTCCCTGCATCACACGTTGGTGCATCGCGTCGAGTGCATCGCGATATTCCGGCAGACAAAAGTTTCCCACACCACGCTCCCTGGCTTGCTCCAGTGAATCAGCTTCAAGCATAGCCAGGCCGGCAGGATTCATCTCCAGTAGTTGCCCTTCTCTATCCACCACCTTGACGCATTCGGGTTCGGTTTCGATGATGGTGCGCAAATACTGCTCGCTTTGCTGCAACGCTAGCTCCGTACGCACGCGTTCTGCTTCACTGGCGTAGTGATCGAGCGCAAAACTGATGTCCATCGCCATTTCGACAAGAAGATTCTGTGCCGGCTCATCAAACGCATTCACCTCACCGGCATACAAGGTGAAAGCACCAATCACCGCACCCTTGCGATGCAAAGGCAGCGAGGCCGAAGCACCCCAGTCGAACATTGCGCCGCGTTCGTGCCAGGCTGCGGTGGCCGGGTCATTTTGAAAATCCTGGCACCAGTAAGGCCTGGCTTCGCGGATAGATATGCCTGTGGGTCCTCTGCCCGTGGCCTTGTTCGCATCCATCGAAATTTCGAGCCCTTCCAGATATTCAATACCCGCACCGAATG
This sequence comes from uncultured Thiotrichaceae bacterium, assembly GCA_964425515.1. Classification (GTDB taxonomy): domain Bacteria; phylum Pseudomonadota; class Gammaproteobacteria; order SZUA-229; family SZUA-229; genus JASBSR01. Next base: position 4,676 of record CAYRNH010000117.1, read on the forward strand.
AAGCCACTGGCCTGACCGACTGACTCGCTTCATCAATCATGCCAATCCAGGCCATTTTCAAACCACCGAACTCAACCGCATCCTTGCAGATCTGAGGGAACAGCTCCTCATCGCTCGTGCAACGCACAATGGCCTGATTACACTGACTGAGCGCTGCATATAACTGGGCCATGCGTTGCGCCCTGGCCTCGGCCACTTTGCGCTCGGTAACATCGACAGCGGTTCCAAGCAGGACTTCCTTGTTTTGTTTTGCATCAACGATTAATTCGGCCTGCGCGTGGACCCAGATGATCGACCCATCAGGACGTTGAATGCGATGGTCTATGTTGTATTCTTTTTCACCACGCACAGCGAGTTCGAGATTCGTCTGCACATATTCGATATCATCAGGATGAACAACCGCCCTGATAAAATCCGGTGTGGAATATTTTTCTTTACAGTCGATTCCATACAGGTCATAAATTTCATCTGAACAGAAAATTTGATTTGTTTTCAGATCCCACTCGAGAAACCCCATGTGCGCGACTTGCTGTGCTTTAATTAAACGCGCCTCACTATCTTTCAGCGCTTTCTCTGCTCTAAAACGATTAATAGCAATCGCGGCAATGTGGGTGGTCGCGTCAATCAGGCGAAGATGTTCAGCTTGCGGCAGACCAGGTTCGCGATAGTACATAGCAAACGTGCCCAGCACCTGTCCCTGCTCAGCGAAAATCGGTGTCGACCAGCAGGCGCGCAGACCATGGGGAATCGCCGCTGCTTTGTAGTTCACCCACAGCGGGTCGGTAGCGATGTCTTCAACGAACACCGCTTCCTTACGATACGCGGCGGTGCCACAGGAACCCGCCACCGGCCCAATGGGCTGGCCGTCTACCGCCGCGTTGAACTCCGCTGGCAAGCTCGGCGCGGCACCGTGGCGAACATGAATACCATCCGGGTCGAGCAGCAGGATGGACCCCAGCATTCCGGCCGACTGCGCCTCGATGCAACTGACTAGAGCGGTCAGGGTTTCTACCAAAGGTGCGCCAGAAGCAATCATATCCAGCACCTGATTTTGCCCGGCGAGTAGCGCTTCTGCGCGTTTGCGCTCGGTAATGTCGTGCGCGATGCCGAGAATCTGATTCACCTGGCCAGTGTCATCACGTTTAAACGGAGTCGATCGACTCAGCAACCAGTGCCACTCACCCTGTTTATCGCGCATCCGATATTCGATCGAGCGTGTTTCCCCGTCAACCGCATCCCGCCATGCGGTATTGCTTGCGATAAAGTCGGGCCGGTCGTCCGGGTGGACCAGCTGTATCAGCTCGGCACCCATGGCGCGGGTTTCTTCGGGCGAATAACCGAATGCCGTGAGCCAGTGTCGGTTCACATAAACGTTTTCACGAGTGATCACATCATAGATATAAACCACACCGGGCTCGGTATCGACAATGCGCTCGAGTAAATGATTTTGATTTTGCAGTTCTAACTCGAGGTTTTTTCGCTGACTGATGTCACGTATATTCGCCAGAATCGCCAGTTCGCCATAAAAAATGATGGGCTGAGCGTAGATTTCTACCGGTAGCTCGGTCCCATCCTTGCGGCGGTGTTTCCATTCGAAGATCTCGCCCAGGGTTTGCAGTTCACCGAGCTTGGATGGCATGTCGGCTCTCAGTTTTTGCGCTGACAACTCGGCGATATTCATTCGTTTGAGTTCTGCCAGACTGTAACCATAACGTTCGACTGCGGTCCAGTTCGCTGCCAGAATCTCACCGTCCGAGGTATGGATAATACTGGCATCAAGACTGGCATCGAAGACAACCTGATAGTCAACATCGCTTAAGCTGGATGTAACTTCACCCATTACCCTTTCCTCGAATTTTGACAAAGTTGACAACACACAGTAGCAAAGCCGGACCGCCGTTTGCAATGCTTATTTCATCGGTTCAGGCACATACAATGATCAGCTATCCGCAAAACACCATAGGACACATTATGTCTTTAGCGAAACGAACATCAGGTAACTAATGTCGGCGACTTAGAACGCTCAACGCCATCGCGGCAGCTGATGGGTTCGCATTAATGTCACCGGCAAAGGCGGCTACCCAGTCCTCAGCGCTCGTCTTCCATTGGCTGTTCCGGCTTATCCTGTATAAATCTTCCAGGTTAGCCAGCGCAATAGCATTCGCTGCAGGCAAAACATCATCATAGATGGGCCTGAAACGAAACAGCAGGCTGGCATCTTTATCCGAAGCATCAAAATATCCACCACTCGCCTTGTCCAGGAATTGCGCGTTTTGTTTGTCGCTCAAAGTGATAGCAAGTGCCAGCCATTGTTTGTCGTTGTCTGCGTGATACAAGTCCAGCAAGCCACGAACAGTCCATACATAGTCGCCCAGACCTGCAGCAATCCCTGCATGTTCACCTCTGATTCGACGATATAGTCTTCCTGTTTTTTTATCGAACAGGTGGGCGCGCACGAATTCAGCCGCTCGGGTTGCTACATTTAAGTAGTTTTTATCTTTGAGTACTACGCCTGCCTGTGCAAATGCAGAAATCATCATACCGTTCCATGCGGTGATGATTTTGTCATCCAGATGGGGGCGAGGGCGATGGTTTCTCGCTAGCAATAATTTATGTTTTATCGAATCCAGCAACCTAAGTTGATGCTCGGTTAATGCCTTGCTGAAATATTCCTCGCTGACATGAAAAATATTCAGACCTGTAAATTCATTCTGCGGGTCTGAATAAATATTACCATCGTGATGAATATCATAATACGCACGTACAAATTTCAGTTCTTCCGCGGACAGTACGGTTTTGAGTTCAGAACCGCTCCATAAATAATAAGCGCCTTCTCCATGCTCATCTTTTTTGTCCGGTCGTTGACTGTCTGCATCGAGCGCAGAATAAAATCCACCCTGCGGCGACGTCATTTCACGCAGCACAAAATCCAGCGTCGCTTGCGCCACATTTTTATACAAAGGCTGCGGATCGATCTTGTACATGCGCAAATAAGCTGTTG
>CAYRNH010000118.1:0-7615 GCA_964425515.1 uncultured Thiotrichaceae bacterium
TCTGCGGTTTCGCTTCTGGCTTTTACATTCCAAAAAGTTTTTCTCCGTGTTCTCTGTGCCTCTGTGGTTCAGCTTTTAGCTTTTAATCCTTCGGCGTGCGCAGTAATTTATCGAAGCGCAAACGCTCGCGGGTATCGAACATGCGGTGCGAGATTAGATGCAACACCGTGATCACGCCAAAGCCGGTGCCCGCCGTCACCAGAAACATAATTAATATCTGATACTTCACCGCTTCCACCGGCGGGCTGCCTGCGAGTATCTGGCCGGTCATCATGCCCGGCAAACTTACGATGCCAGCGGTGGCCATGGAATTGATGATCGGAATCATGCCGGCGCGCATGCTATCGGTGCGTATATCGCGGATCGCTTCGATGGCTGTTTGTCCCAGCATCAAACGTTGTTCGATCACGCTACGTTGTTGCCACGCGGTCTGCACCAGTCTGTCCATGCCTAGCGAAATACCATTCATGGTATTGCCCAGCAACATACCGAGCAAGGGAATGGTGTACTGCGGTGTGTACCAGGGATCGGGGCGTACGATGATCACCAGAGCGATGATGGTGATCAGAAACGATGAAATAAACATCGAGAACGCACTGATACCAAAACCCCAGGACGCGCGCAGCTTGCGCTTCTGCCGCGAGAGAATTTCCCAGGCCGCGACCATGAGCATCACCATGCTCATCAAGATCACCCAGTGCAACTCAACATTGTTGAAAATGCTTTTCAGCACCAGGCCGATCAGCAACAACTGCACCGTGGTACGAACCGCAGCAATGGCGAGCTGTTTACTGATCCCCAGCTGCATGCGCGCAGTCAAGCCCAGTAGCGCAAGAATCAGCAATGCGGCCAGCATCAGGTCAGGCGCGGTAAGATGAATCAGATTACGCATTGCACAGCACTCCATCCCTGATCACAAAACACCGCGAGGCAACGCGTTGTAACTGTTCTACGCTATGACTCACCCAGATGCAGCAGGCCTGTTCGTGGTGCAGATAATCGGCCACCAGCTGTTCCACGCGGCGCGCTTTTTCCGGATCAAGATTGGCAGTCGGTTCATCTAGCAACAACACACGCGGGCGGTTCACCAACGTGCGCAATAAAGACAGGCGCTGTTTTTCACCACTGGAACAACGCGACACCTGCCAGCTCATCACCTCTTTTGTAAAACCCAGGCGTTCGATCGCATTATTATCAATACAGTCAGCACCATTATTGTCGTGTGAAACACAAAAATGCTGGCCGACACGATCGTGCCACCACTGGCTTTCGGCCGGCACCATCGCTACCTGTTTGCGCCAGAGATGCGCACTCTCTGATTCACATACAACATCGCCCAGCGACAATCCACCACTATGTTCATCCATATCCGCCAGCGCGCGCAGCAATCGGGTTTTGCCGCTGCCGGAATCGCCCGATAAACCCACGCATTCACCCGCCCGTAAGGTGAACGAAATCGGCTGCAAACCGGTGATTAAAAGGCTCTCCAGACTGAACATGACCATGCCACGATAAAAAACAACATTGTAGCAATACGACACAGAGCATGCTTGCTATACTCGGAATATGAAGCACTGGAATTGCACAGTATTACTCGCCATGACCTTAACAGGTGTCTGCCTGCCTGCGGCCAGCCACGCTGGATCAAAGCGCATCATCGTCTACCCACTGACCCAGAACTATGTCGACACCCAGCCCGGCGACAGCCTCAGCGGTATCGCAGCCAGACTGCTGCCCAACAATCCGCAGCTGCAACAAAAACTGATGGACGACATTCTTAATCTCAACCCCGATGCCTTCATCCAGCACGATCCCAACCGCCTGCTCGCCAATGTGCGACTGTGGCTGCCCAATCAACGCGATAATGCTGTGAACGATACCGATCCGAAACATTACCGGATAGAGCATTTTTCCTGGGGAAGCATTAAACAGCCCAGATGAAATTGTTTACCGCGAAGATATAGTGCCTAAGGCCAATAAAATGCGCGACATCACACAGGCTGTGGAATTAAAATGATTTAAAAAACTTTATGCTGCAAAATAACATTGCAGATCACCAGTTAAACCAGCAGGAAGACGGCATGCTGGGAAAAGAGCCAGGCCACATGATTTTGCTTGTTGATGATCACCCGATTATGGCGGAGGGCATCCGTAGTCTGCTATCAGTCAAATACCGGGTTGAGCTGGCGACTAATTCGCAACAGGCACTGGAGCAGGCATATCAGCACAGCAGCGTGTTATCGCTGATTCTGCTGGATCGCGCCTTGCCAGATGCAGACGGCATGCAAGTGCTATCAACCTTAAAAAGGCGTCATGCCCATATTCCTGTCGCCATGGTTTCCGGTGATGAAAATATTGAGACTATTCGACTTGCTCTGCAACTCGGCGCTGTGGGCTACATTCCAAAAACGCAACCTCCCGGTGAAGTATACCGAGCAGTGGACGCACTGCTTGCTGGCGACATATGGGTTCCTGATCCTATCCGTCAGCAACTCAATATCGAGCCAAGCGCTTCAACCAACCATCACGGATTAACGCCCAGACAATATGAAGTATTGCGTCTGTTGCAGGCCGGGTTTGATAACAAAGCGATTGCAGACAGTCTTGGCATCTCGGAAACTACGGTTAAAACCCATGTCAGCGCACTCTTTAAAACATTAGGCGCACGTAACCGTACAATGTGTGTGCGCACTGCACGCCAGCTCGGACTGCTGGATTAGCGTGTTCTCATCAGCAGGGCTGTTGATCAAACATCACCCCTTGCAGCTCATCCATATCGACAGGTTTGTGAAGCACAGGATAGCCAGTTGAGCACGCCTCCAGAAGGCGTTCGGGCGCGGTGTCACCGGTAATAATAATAAACGGCGGCAATTGCTTTAGATGTTGTTGTAGCTGTTTGATTAAATCAAGACTGGTCAACCCACCACGCAAACGATGATCGCAAATAATCTGGTCGGGAACGCCTTGCTGCTGAATAATTTGCAATGCCTGTTCCGGGCCGTCAGCGGTATCACACGACATGCCCAGCGATTCCAGTGTGGCCCGCATAGCAACCAGTACCTGTTGTTCATCGTCAACAATGAGTACATGACGACCATGAGTGATTCCGGTGAAAGGTCGAATCACTTTGGCAGGAGCACTCGGAACATCAGAAGCAGCGATAGCCGACCGCGGCAAGGTCAGCCGAAACACTGTTCCTGCACCCAGACGAGAGCGAAAATCCAGCTCTGCATCCAGTATGTTGGCAAGCTGCCTGCAGATAGCCAGACCCAGTCCTAGCCCGCCCGCTTTGTCTCGTTCAAAATTATCAATTTGATAAAACGGCTCAAAGATACGCGATCGCTCCTCATCGGAAATACCGGGCCCGTTGTCCCATACTTCAATCACACAGCAACCGTCACGCATCCTGGCGGCCAGTAATACACCACCATCTGGCACGTAGCGAAAAGCATTAGTGATCAGATTTCGTAACAGGTTGGTCAACAAGGTCTGATCGCTGGTGATACTGATTGACGTTGGCCTGACAGAATATTTCAGCTGCTTCTCACTCGCCATAGGCATGAACTCTCCCAGCAACTGATTAAAAATTATATCCAGTTTGAAATGGCTGGGTGTTGGCGTAATGGCGCCCGCCTCAAGCTTGGATAAATCCAGCAAGGATTCGAGCAAATTGGACAGCCCCTGGATACTGGCATCAAAATACTTAAACAAAACTTTGCTGCGTGACGATGCCAGTTCAGACTTAAGCGCATAAGCAAGCAGCTTGATCGCATGTACCGGCTGGCGCAGGTCGTGATTGGCAGAAGCGAGAAAACGCGTCTTGGCCATGTTAGCCTGTTCGGCAGCATGCTTCTCCCGCTTGAGCTGCTGGATCAGTTCAAAATTCTCATACCGTAGAGCGATACCTTCGTAGATAACCCGACGCGCCTGACGCGCCACCCGGATGACCATTAACAGAAACAAAAACAGGAGCACAGCCAGCGCCCGTTCGGGACCGTCACCCCGCAGCAGCAGACTCAGCGACAGGATGCCCAGTGCCATAGTGTTGAATGCGTACAACGCCGGCAACCAGTTCGCCGTAATAATAATCTGGCCTGCACCTGTGCCAATAATAATCACATAAAGCAGTATTTGCAGCGTCGGCTCACTCGGCACATAAAACAAAGCCCCCGCCGCACCCCATAAACCACCAACAATCAATGACGTCAGGGTAAAATACCCGCCCCAGCGCTCTATATTCAACTCTTCATGATCAATGCGATGATTGAATCTGGTGGCCAGCACAATCCGCAATCCATACATCACAAATAAACCGATCATCCATCCAAGCAATAGCTCCTTGCCCACAGAAGAGTTCCAGCACACCGCCACAACAGCCAGCGGAAAAGCGAGCTGAAGCGTGGTCACGCCCGGCAGCTCGGCAAAAAGAAACCTTAGCGCCTGTTCGCGCACGACAGGATTGCGAATCACACTCGATTCAGCATCTGAGTCCTTCATGATGCGTCCTTTAAAAATTTTGCCTCGAATTATCTCACTTCCGTAGCCAATTATCAGCCATGTAATGCGGATGGTATCTCATACTTTTGTAGGATTTGGCATCAATGCACCATGCTCGATAATACCTTCATTAAGCACATAGCGAAACTGATACATTCTGTTTCTGGCGCAAATACCGTGGGCATCAGCAAGCTTTAAAAGCCTGCAACAACCAGAGACGATGATCGGATCAAACCACAAACACCAACTATGCAAAGAGGTGCTGCAATGAAAAGGAGCGTTCAACTTATTATCCACTTCACACTTATTTGTTTCATATCGTTGTGGATCACCGCCTGCGGAGGAGGTGGAGGAAGCAGCGCAAACTCACCTTCAACAACATCAACATCTAATTGCACACTCGATCAATCCACGATCGGTTCGTGCACATTAGGCTGATTGCGTATTAAAGCTTAACTTCAGGAGATAAGGAAATGAAAATATATCAGCTACTGGCAATATGCCTGGCGGTTGTACTTAACTGCTATTCAGTAACTGCAGCTGCAGGTTCGATATCTGACACATACAGCAGTGGTGATGTACTTACCGCGGACACACTGAATAACATAAAAACCGCGGTGAACGACAATAACAATGCATCGAGATTTTACGGCGATGGTAGTGCAGGCGCGTTAACGATCAGCGCAGATACTGACTGGAACACCGCCCCACCAACATCGGATAATCTTAATTTTACCAATGTTGTCATTGATGCAGGCAGCACTCTGACTATACCTGCCGGCACCATCATTCGCTGTACCGGCACATTTACTAATTACGGAACCATCATTGTTTCAGACGCCGGCAATAGAGGGTACTTCTATAGTGGCCATATTTCATATGGCAAGAGTGATGCACGAAGAATACCGTTTGAGGGGGCTAGCTCAACATCCATGGGAACATATCTTTATGGTGGCGGTGGTGGCAAAGGTATTGCCAGAGCAGTCGCAGCGTCCTCATTCAATGAACTGAAAATTGGCGGCGGCGCAGGTTCCGGAGGGACAGCGCTTGACGGTATTTCCAGCGGTGGCGGCTTGATCAAAATTTACTGTCAAGGTGCAATAGCGAATGAAAACGCAATTACGGCCAATGGCGGCCATGGCGGCAATTCTGGAGGCGGCGTAACGAATGGCGGCGGCGGTGGCGGCATCATAATACTGGCATCATCCACATCGATCACCAATACTGGTTCCATCAGCGCTGTAGGCGGCAAGGGTTCCGATGCAAGTTCTGCTGCTGGCGCGTCCGGCGGCGGTGGTGGCGGCATTATTATCCTTAATGCACCAGCCATTACCTCGAGCAACAGCACCCTGTTTGTCAACGGTGGTGCTGCTGGCACAAGTGGTGTAACGATTTCGACAAGTTACACAATCTCTGCCGGAGGTGGTGGTGGCGCTTCAGGCGGAGACGGCGGCAATGGCGGGGCCATCTCAAGAACGAACATTACACAGAGTGCCGCCAACGGCCAGGACGGTTACGTGTTACGAATAACGGCAAATCCGGCCAGCATGATGCAATAAACTTGTTTCACGCGCTATTTAGTCGCATTAACAATCACCGGGGTCGGACACCAGTTTCTACTGATATTAATGGTGAATCTGGATCTGACCCGGGATAGTTGTCGAATGCAACTACCCAGACATATAGATTACTGGCGGCGCGGCAAGCACGCAAAAAACCATCTCCCCGCCTCTGGTGCTTTTATTCGAATAAGCCCAACATGTTCACCGCAGCCGCCATTCTGAACTAATGACCCCGGCTTCACCCCGAAATATTAGAAGCATGATATTATCGATAATATATAGTGCATGCCTGGTATTTTACTTTGAAATGAACCAACTGTTCGCCAATGTGATAATGCTGTGCATGCTACTGATCCGAAACATTACCGGATAGAACATTTTTCCCGGGGAAGTATCCAGCGACCACGCATAAATCTGTCAGTTATCAGCCTCAGCTAGCAACACATAATCGGGGCGAGACGTGATTACCGTACGGACTAATTAATGTTGCTATGTAAACAAAATGATATTGTTTTGTGGATGCTGCTTTCAGCAGTGACTTTTATGTTCAATACAGCCTATGCCGAACCACCGGTTCACCTGTCTCCTGCCGAGATAGCAAAAGGACTGCTATATACAGTGACGGCACCACTCACCACACCGAAACCAATGAAAATATTCAATGCCTGCAGCAAAGAAACCGATCTGTGCCGGGCAAGTTACATGGAGAGTCATGCATTCAGCGACAGCGATAGCCGCGAACAGCGATTAGCCATACTGGCAAAAGTGACAGATGATTGCTGGAAACAATCAAAACAGTGTCCGGAAAGCTGTAAGCAGCGCTACCTGGCAGTACGTAAAACGGGTATGGGCGCCCTGCAGGCAGACACCCAGGTATTGTTTAATGATCGACCTTCCTGCATTCCTGGTTATGATGAGCTGCTGCACCCAAAGGGCTCATCATCTACGCAGGACCAATAGATTGATGGAGTATATTGCTCACCCCAACTGACATGCTTCACTTCAAGTGCGGTTTCTTAACAGCTGTCACAATTAACTCTCAACTTGTATAGTTATATAACCATGCACTTGTCACGTACAATATTATTAGTATGACTATCAGTTTTTTCGGATATTGAATTATCAGAAGACTACTTATACTGCCGCCTCAAATTTAAATAGCCCGTTGCGTGACAGATCATTAACTAAATGAGGCGTATGTCATTGAACAAGATGATAAGGATATGCGTAAAGGCAGGTTTATCGTTTTCGGTGATATTGTTGTTCTTTTCTTCACTATTCTGTATTTGGCAAATTATATTGCCTGACAGAAGAAACAAAGTTATTTAGGTGAATACTCGCGGTCTGTCCCGGATTTTTCATCCGGTTGTTCAGACTGCGCTTCCAGTGTTTCGCGCACCTCTGACAGCCGCCTTACTAGCCGCGCGCGATCATGAGGAGATTTGATACAGCGATCGGCCAGCTCGACAATCCGCTGTATCTGTTCGTCGAGTGCTCGCAGGTGGTCGGGCATGATCGTCAGACTGCTGAGGGTATCAAGGGCGCCAAGCATGCGC
>CAYRNH010000119.1:0-7567 GCA_964425515.1 uncultured Thiotrichaceae bacterium
CGAACGCCAGCGAGGTCATCAGGATCGGGCGTAGCCGCATACGGGCTGCTTCCAGTGCGGCTTCGATCGGGCGTCTGCCGTGCTCGCACAGGGTGGTGGCAAACTCGACGATCAGAATGGCGTTTTTCGCTGCCAGTCCGATGGTGGTGAGCAGACCTACCTGGAAATAAACATCATTGGGCATACCGCGCAGCATGGTGGCGAGAACTGCGCCGAGAATGCCCAGCGGTACGCCGAGGATCACCGAAAATGGTATCGACCAGCTTTCGTAAAGTGCAGCAAGCGCAAGAAACACGACCAGGATTGACAATGCGTACAGCGCCGGTGCCTGTGAACCGGCCAGTCGCTCCTCGTATGAAAGCCCGGTCCATGAATAGCCGATACCGGGGGGCAATTTGGCCGCGATCTGTTGTACTGCGGCCATCGCATCGCCTGAACTGACGCCTGGCGCCGGGGCTCCCATAATTTCCATTGCAGGCAGGCCGTTATATCGCACCAGTCGTGGTGAGCCATAGGTCCAGCGCGCTGTGGCAAATGATGAGAATGGAACCATTTCACCTTTATCATTGCGTGCATACCAGTCTTTCAAATCACTCGGCAGCATGCGGAATTTGGCATCCGCACGCTGGTACACCTTTTTCACCCGACCTTTGAAGACAAAGTCATCGATATAGGCGTTACCCCAGGCCCCGGTCAGCACGCTGTTAATCTCAGCCAGTGACAGTCCAAGCGCACCCGCTTTGGCATGATCAACGTCAATCTGTAACTCGGGTGTGTCTTCCAGTCCGTTCGGGCGAACTGCGACCAGTCGAGGATCTTTCGCCGCCATGCCAAGAAACTGGTTACGCGCATTGAGCAGGGCTTCATGGCCCAGGCCGGCCTGGTCTTCGAGGTAGAAATCAAAACCGTTGGCATTGCCCAGCTCGAGAACGGGCGGCGGTGGAATAGCAAAAATTCTCGCATCCCTGATGGACGAGAGTGCGACATTGGCGCGATGCGCGACCGCTTTGACACTGAGTTCGGGGCTTTTTCTTTGCGACCAGTCTTTCAGGCGAATAAAAGCAATCGCCATATTCTGGCCACTGCCGGCAAAACTGAAACCAGCGACAGCGATCATCGAATCGACGGCCTTTTTTTCTTTCGTGAGAAAATAATGTTCAACTTTCTTGATCACCGCCAGAGTGCGTTGCTGGGTAGCGCCCGCTGGCAGCATGATCTGGGCAAACAGAATGCCCTGGTCTTCATCTGGCAGGAACGCGGTCGGCAGGCGCAGCAATAACAGCGCCATGACCGCGACGAGCGAGACGTATACCAGCAAAGAGCGCATGCTGCGGCCAAGGATGCCAGCAACGCCACGCTGATAACCGTTGCGAGCACGGTCGAAAGTTCGATTAAACCAGCCGAAGAAGCCGCCACGTTCTGCGTGTTTGTTTTTGTCGACCGGTGTCAGCATCGTGGCGCATAGTGCCGGCGTTAAAATAAGTGCCACTGCCACCGAGAGCAGCATCGCCGAGACGATGGTGACCGAGAACTGACGGTAGATCACGCCGGTCGAGCCGCCAAAAAATGCCATCGGCACGAACACCGCGGATAACACCAGCGCGATACCAATCAGTGCGCTGGTAATCTGATCCATCGATTTGCGCGTCGCTTCCAGCGGTGACAAACCTTCTTCGTGCATGATGCGTTCGACGTTTTCGACCACCACGATCGCGTCGTCGACCAGTAGTCCAATCGCCAGCACCATCGCGAACATGGTCAAGGTATTGATCGAATAACCAAACGCGGCGAGCACACCAAAAGTACCGAGCAGCACCACCGGAACCGCAATGGTTGGTATCAGGGTGGCGCGAAAGTTTTGCAGGAACAGATACATCACCAGGAACACCAGCACGATCGCTTCGCCCAGTGTTTTCACCACTTCCTCGATAGAAATACGAACAAAAGGCGAGGTGTCGTATGGATAGACCGCTTCCATGCCCGCGGGGAAGAACTTGCTTAGCTGAGCGATTTTGGCTTTGACCAAACGGGCTGTTTGCAGCGCATTGGCGCCGCTGGTGAGTCGCACCGCCATGGCAGCCGCAGGCTGGCCATCGTGGCGCGGTAGTTTTTCATAATTCTCGCTGCCAAGTTCGACTCGTGCGACATCGCGAAGCCGAATGGTGGCACCATTTTTACTGGTACGTAACAGAATATTCGCGAACTGGTCTGCAGTATGTAAGCGGCTCTGCACATTGACCGTGGCATTGAGTTCCTGACCAGCAACTGCGGGACCGGCGCCGAGCTGACCGGCAGACACCTGGGCATTTTGTGCCCGAACCGCTGCGATGACATCGGCAGGTGTGAGGCTGTACTGAGCAAGTTTGTATGGATTGAGCCAGATTCGCATGGCGTATTGCGAAATGAACAGCTGGACAGAACCGACACCCGGCACCCGGCTGACAGGGTCCTGTAAATGACTGGCCAGATAATCACCCAGATCGCCGACATCCTGACTACCATTTTTCGAAACCAGACCGACCACGAGCAGAAAATTTCTGACTGATTTCGCGACCCGGATACCTTGCTGCTGTACTTCTATGGGCAGCTGGGGAATGGCAAGTTGCAGTTTATTCTGCACCTGCATTTCGGCCACATCCGGATCGGTACTATTTTCGAAAACCAGCGTGATGGTTGCCGTGCCACTGGATTCACTAACCGATGAAATATAACGCAGGCCATCGAGTCCATTCATCTGTTGTTCGATGACCTGGGTTACTGTGTCTTCGAGCGATTTTGCAGAAGCGCCGGGGTAGGTCGCAGTGATACTAATCTGTGGCGGCGCGATCGAGGGATACTGGGTGATCGGCAGAGACAGGATCGATAATGCGCCTGCGAGCATGATAAAGATCGCAATGACCCAGGCAAAGATAGGCCGGTCGATGAAAAATCTCGCCATATCAGTATTTCCTCAGGACCTAGTTTTTGCTGGTGTCATTCGATGTGGCGGGTGCCGTCCAGGCAACGGCCTGGGCACTGGCGCCGGGGCGTATTTTCTGAAAGCCATCCACGATCAGGCGGTCGCCTGCTGACAGGCCTTTGCTGATCAGCCATTGATTGCCTATCGCGCGGTCAACGATCAGGTGGTGTAGCTCGACCTTATTTTCTGCATTGAGTACCAGTGCAGAAGCATTGCCTTTGGGATCGCGCGTGACAGCCTGCTGCGGGACAAGAATGGCATTGGGATCGACACCTTCTTCAACAATGGCGCGCACAAACATTCCGGGCAGGAGCAGGTGGTCAGGATTGGGGAAACGTGCGCGCAAAGTCACCGTGCCCGTGCTTTCATTCACGCTGACTTCTGAAAACTGAATTTTACCCGGCAGCGGATAGTGACTGCCGTCATCGAGAATCAGATCAACTTTTGTGGTGAGCGGATTCGGTTGTTCTAGATGGCCCGCGTCGAGCGCACGTTTGAGTTTGAGCAGATCAGTGCTCGACTGAGTAAGATCGACGTAGATGGGATCGAGCTGCTGGATAGTCGCCAGCGGCATTGTCTGGTCGGCCGTGACTAAAGCACCCTGGGTAACACTGGAGCGACCAATACGTCCAGAGGCGGGGGCTTTGATCTTAGTGTAAGCCAGATCTATTTTCGCTGTTTCTATCGCGGCTTTGCCTATCGCAACGCTGGCGATCGCCTGTTTATACGCGGCGTCGGCATCATCGTAGGCTTCCTGGCTGATATCTTTACTGGCGAGCAGATTTTTATAGCGTCGGGCTTTGAGCTTTGCTGTGGTCAGCGCCGCTTCATCGCGCGCCAGCTCGGCAGTCGCAACATCTAGCTTCGCCTGGTAACTGGCAGGATCGATTTGATACAGACTCTGGCCACGTGTGACTTCACTGCCTTCTTCAAATGAGCGTTGCAGAATAATGCCGCTCACCTGTGGCCGTACTTCCGCCATCAGAAACGCTGAGGTGCGCCCCGCCAGTTCAGTGGTCAAAACCAGGCTTTGGGTTTTTATTTCGGTCACGCCGACTTTAGGCGCAGGTCGGGCTGACGGCTGTCCCTTTGATTTTGAATTGTCGCAGGCTGTTATCAGTGCACTGCTGCAGATAAGCAAAAGAATCGGGATAACGCTTTTATAAACGATAGTTTTCATAACAGCAGGTTTCATATAGATACTCTGATAAAGATGGTGCTGCCCGGGTTTTATCCAGTGCGTATAGAGGCGGTTTTGAGCGCTTAATTCCTGAGACTGACATATCTACGCTTAGCGCGCCATTTTTTCATTATTCGTGCATTAAATTCCACTGTTGTTGTGCGGGAACTACCATCTCAACCCGATATTTGCTTGCCGGATTAAATATAATAACATATGATATTATATCATTTGTTATTATAACGGTGCGCCTGTCTGATGAATCAATTACGAAATTTCGGCTTTTTACTCAGGGAAGTGAGTCGACGCTATGCTTTGCGCTTCGAGCAGCACGCGCAAGCAGTGTCGATGAAGCTGCAGCCGTGCAAAGCACTGGTTTATCTGCAACGAAACGAAGGTGTCAGCCAGACAAAACTGGCCGAGCTGAGCAGTATCGAGCCGATGGCGATGGTTCGCATTCTGGATCAGATGGAATCTGAAGGCCTGGTCGAAAGAAGACCTGACCCGAATGATCGCCGTGCGCGACTGCTGTATCTCACCGCAAAGTCAAAACCGACGCTGGATGAAATCTGGCGCATCAGTGATCTCACCCGTGGTGAGACCTTCGCCGGTATCAGCAAGTCGGAGCGAGATATTTTTCTGAATGTGCTCGAGCGTCTGCATAACAATCTGAACGAGTTGCAGCAACCAACAACTGCAGGGCAAAGCCAATGAGCAACAAAGCGAAACAAAAAACAGAATCAAGCAGAGCGCGTTCACGTTTGCGTTTTATCTTAATGCTGGCGGGTCCGATTGTGGTGTTAGCGGTTGCCGCGTATTTTTATTTTACCGGCGGTCGTTATGAATCCACTGATGATGCTTACGTGCAAAGCGCGCAGGTCGCGATCAGTGCAGATGTTGACGGTCGTGTGAAAGAAGTTGATGTGCAGAACAATCAGCTGGTGCATAAGGGTGATGTTCTGTTTCGTCTGAAAGACAAAACATTTCAAATTGCGGTGGATGAAGCCAGGGCCAGACTGGCGGCGGCAAAACTTAAAGTCGAAATGCTAAAAGCCAATTATCGTCAGGCGCAGTCGGATCTCGCTTCGGCACAGGATACGCTGAAATATCGCCAGACCGAATACAATCGGCAAAAACGTTTATATAAATCAGGCGTTGCCACAAAAGCACAGATCGATAACGCGACGCACGCGCTTGAAGAAGCAAGAACAAAAGTAAATACCGTCAAACAGCAGATCAGCGCAGTGCTCGCCAATCTTGCAGGCAACCCGAATATTCCGCTTGAGCAACATCCGGAAGTACAACAGGCACAGGCACCGCTCGATCGTGCTTTACTGAATCTGTCTTATACCGTGGTCAGGGCGCCGACTGATGGGATCGTTACGCGCGTTGATGATTTACAGGCGGGCAGTTATATCAAAGCCGCAGAACCTGTATTCGCGTTGGTGTCGACACACGATGTCTGGATACAGGCCAACTTTAAAGAAGACCAACTTGCACACTTGCGTGCCGGACAAAGTGCAACGGTTTCAATTGACAGTTATGACAATAAAACATTTGCGGGCAGGGTAGTGAGCGTCAGCCCGGGCACGGGTTCTCAGTTCTCGGTATTGCCGCCAGAAAATGCCACCGGTAACTGGGTCAAGGTGGTGCAACGCCTGCCTGTGCGCATCGAGCTGGATCATCCTGATCCGGCATATCCTTTACAGGCCGGGCTGAGCGCTGATGTCAGTGTTGATACCTGTTTTCAGCGTCATTTATTCAAGGACGCTGAAGCGAAACCGGTTAACACTTTACATTGTAAGTAGTCAGTGAGCATGTCTACTTCCGACACCGGTCTTACAACGGCGGCACCGCACCGGGTATTGATTACTATTTCGGTGATGCTGGCGTCGATCATGCAGGCGCTGGACAATACCATTGCGAATGTGGCCTTGCCGCATATTCGTGGCTCTTTATCAGCGACACAGGACCAGATGGCCTGGGTGCTCACGTCCTACATTATTGCGGCTGCGATTATGACACCACTCAGTGGCTGGCTTGCAGGGCAGGTGGGTCGACGCCGTGTTTTTCTGTTTTCCATTGTGGGCTTCACAGTTTCATCAGCCTTGTGCGGTCTGGCACACTCATTACCCGAGATCGTTATTGCTCGTCTGTTTCAGGGCATGTGCGGTGCAGCGTTAATCCCGATGTCGCAGGCCGTCCTGCTCGATATCAATCCACCCGAAAAACATGCGCGCGCGATGGCGTTGTGGGTGATGGGCGTGATCATCGGCCCGATTCTGGGTCCGGTGCTGGGCGGCTGGCTGACCGATAATTACAGCTGGCGCTGGGTGTTTTATATTAATGTGCCGTTTGGTGTCCTGTCGTTTCTCGGCGTGCTTAGTTTTATGCCGGAAACAAAAATTCGTAAATCGATATTTGATTTTTTTGGTTTCGCCACACTGAGTCTGGCTATCGGTACTTTTCAGTTGATGCTCGATCGCGGCCAGCTCAAGGACTGGTTCAATTCCACTGAAATTATTATTGAAGCCTGTGTCGCCGGGATTGCCCTGTATTTGTTTATTGTGCATATGCTGACCACGCGCAAAACACCGTTCGTTAGTCCAGCCATGTTCAAGGACAGAAATTTTCTCACCGGCAGTATTTTTATTTTTATCGTAGGCGTAGTGTTGTTTGCGACCCTGGCCTTGCTGCCACCCATGTTGCAGGATTTGATGCGATACCCGGTGGTGCTCACAGGACTGGTGACTGCACCGCGCGGCATCGGCACGCTGCTTGCGATGATCATTGTCAATCAGATCATGGGCAAGATCGATACGCGCCTGATTATTGCAACCGGTTTTGCGTTGACTGCATTTTCGCTCTGGCAGATGACGTCGTTTTATCTGCAGATGAATAGTCAACTGGTGATGTGGTCCGGGTTGATTCAGGGTCTGGGCACCGGATTTGTGTATGTGCCGCTCGCCGCAATTACGTTTGCCACTTTGTCACCGCGCTTTCGTAATGAAGGCACGGCCATGTTCAGTTTGATCCGCAACGTTGGAAGCAGCATCGGTATTTCAGCCGTCGAGGCTTTATTGACTCGCAATACCCAGATCATGCATTCACGACTTGCCGAACAGATCACACCCTATGTTTCCAGACTGAAGCCGCTGGGACAGTCGACGCTGTCAACAACCACGGGTCTGGCGCATCTAAATGAACAGGTCACAGGCCAGGCAGCGATGATCGCGTACAACAATGATTTCAAGCTGATGATGATACTGACGCTCTGCGCGATCCCATTGATCGCGCTGATGCGCACAGGGAAGTCCACTAGCGATATGGAAGATGTGGCGGCTGAATTGAATGAGCTGGTAGAGTACTAATGCATATCCTGATGAACGACCTCAATTAGTACTGAAGAAAAAATCGGAGTATATTTT
>CAYRNH010000120.1:0-7510 GCA_964425515.1 uncultured Thiotrichaceae bacterium
TAAAATATAAGGTGTGCGCGGGAAACAACAGTTTGAAATTGTGTATGTATTCATCAATGCGTTCAGCATTGCCGCCGTAAAAAATAATGGCGTCTGGTTGGCCGGGATTGACTACCCAGCCGCGTAATACAATATTGTCAGCCGTGCGATATTCAAAATTGTGTTCGGCTTCATACTGGCTGGGGTGTGGCGGAAAGTAGAGCAGGTGACGCTGCAGAAAATAAAGCCCGGTGATAGCGAGAAGATAGAGAGCCGCAATGGCGAATGCTATCCATTTAAGAAGTGACACCTTTATCTCCACACCGGTGCGACAACAAAATTCAGATGTGCGTGCGCGGTTTTCAAAGCATTGATAACTTCGTTCGGCGTTGCGCCACGCGCGAAAATATACCCCGGATACTGATTGCCTTCGGGTAATGGAATCAGTTCGTGACCATCGCTGATAATAATTTCGACTGTATCCACACCAGGGGTTTTACGCGCGGCTTCAAGGCCTTCGACCCGACGTAGTAAACCCCCTTGTTTGATCGGCAGCATCATCACGCCACGACTTTCCTGCGATAGAGAAATAGTGCAGGGTCTGTTGGTTGCCAGTGAAATCGCCAGTTCCTCCAGGTTAAACTCCGCTCCGTTATCCAGCGTGCGTCCACAGTCACCGCCAATAGTACGCGAAGCGATTTCGAGTATCCAGGCATCGTCTGCATTGACGCGCAGTTCGGCGTGTACCGGACCGCTGCGCAGCCCATAGGCCGTGCAGGCCTGCTGCACACGGCGAAATATCTGTTGCTGTCTTTTGTCATCGAGTTGCGATGGCGTGACATAAATGGTTTCTTCGAAATAGGGGCCGATGAGTGGCTCGGGTTTGTCGAACAGCGCCAGGATTTTGAGTTCGCCATCCTGTAAATAACCTTCGAACGCCACTTCGACACCGTCGATATAGTCTTCGAGTAGAACGTGACTGCGCTCAAATTCGTCATCAGCTTCAGCGATGATCGGGCGAATGCGTTCGCAGGCGGTGATCAGGCTGTCTGCATCATCGGCCCGGATCACGCCACGGCTGGCAGACAGATTCAGCGGCTTGACCACGCAGGGATAAGAAACGCCTTTTATCTGGGCGGATAGCGGTTGCTCAAGATTGAGCAGGTAGTGTACCGGCACGGGGCAACCCGCCTGCGCCAGCTGCGCACGCGCCAGGTCTTTGCGCCGTGAAGCGCGTGCGGCGGCCGGGGGATTGTGTGGCAGACCGAGTTCGCTGGCTGCGCGCGCGGCCAGTTCGACCGTGCTGTCATCGCTGCCGAGTATGCCGGCAAACGGTCTTTCTGCAGCCGCTGCCAGGATGGTTTTTAAGGCGGATTCATGATCGGACAGATCGACGTGCAGGCCCTGATTGACTTCGGTGATCAGTGAATGCTCGCCGCGCGAAGCGATCAGAACTTCGATGCCCAGGCGCTCCGCCGCCCGGATATAAGGTGCGATACGGTAGCTGTTGGGATGTGAGATCAGCAGTAAGCAGGGTTTGCTACTGGTCGCAGGGCTGGCTGTTTGTTTCAGGGCTGAGGGTAAAATCATGCTGCCTATTGTAAGACAGGATGTTGCTCGTAGACGAGGCGGGAACAGAAACTCTCAAGAAAGTTTTCAGGCGGCACCGGGAGCCCGGGCCGCCTGAAAGTTTTCGGGGTGGGGTTTAGCCGCAACCGCCGCCTGCTGCGCCGCAGCCACCACAGGCACCCGAGCCGCCGGTTTTCATGAATACATTCTTGAACACAAAGCTGGCGCCTGCGCCCTGGGTCTGGTAATCAATTTCTACGCCTTCGAGATAGGACAGGGCGACCGAGTCGACATACATTTTAAGACCGTCCTTTTCCCAGACCGTATCGAACTGGGTGGGCTGCTCGACGAAAGTCATGCCGTACTGCATGCCGCCGCAACCACCGCCAGAAACAAAAATACGCACACCATTGACGGTGTCTTCGTTTTCGGTGAGGGCGATCAACTGTTTCACGGCTTCTGGTGAAACATTAATTTCATTGCTTAACTGGGTATTGAATTCTGCTGCTGGCATGATGAACCTCGTTGTCAGGTGTTTCAAACTAGGGAGATTATACCAGAATGTGACATGACAAAGCTGTAAAAATTCCTTTAGTATTCAAATGCTAAGGCATAGTCTCTGTGTGGTTATTAGTCGAAGGATCTGGCCACAGTGTGACCTGAAATGATAACCGGGGATAGTCGATTGTGCACTTAAGACATGGTTTCCAATCCAGCACGAAACCGTTACAATCTCAATCACTCTTCAGTCAGGTTATGACGTACAGTCCGGAGACTGGGATGAATAAAATCAAGGAAATCCAAGGAGGTCAAAATGATTAAATCCAGCCAATATATAAAATCCCTGTTAATAATTTCCGCGACATTGCTGCTGGGTATTCAGTCTGCAGTTGCGGCACCAATTACTGTCACTGAAGGTGCTGACTTTAGTGATGTGATTGGATTTGAAGCAAATGTTGGGACCCTTGGTGCTGGCACGAACGTCATCAGTGGTTTTCTCGCGGCCGATGGGGATTCGGGCGATGACTTCATATTCAGCATGCCCACTAATGGGCACATCACCAGCGTGACTGTTTCAATATCAAATTTTACAAGTGTACCAGGAACCACAGCATCTGGTTTTGCCGTGATATATGAACCGGGCAATACGCCGCCGAATTTTGACAATAATACTTTCTTTGGTGACGGTGCCTTTAACCTGACCCTCCCTGATCCAGATAAATCAGGTTACGAAGTCAATCTTGAATCAGCGCCAACCTTGTTTTCGGCCAGCTATAACTGGAGCGTGGCTATCGATGTCGCACCCGTACCTGTGCCTGCGGCTGCCTGGTTGTTTGGTTCTGGCCTGCTCGGCTTTATTGGAGTGGCAAGAAGAAAAAAAACGGCCTGAGTTGATGGCGCTACTGTTAAAAAAGCCGCTTTCGAGCGGCTTTTTTAATGCTGGCCTGTGATGCATAACGGACACAGCCTTGTGCGGACAAGCCGCTAGATCAGCTTGTCACTCGCCTTGACTGATGTGGATGGTGTCATCGAGGTGCACAGGTAGACCAGAAGCTACCATTTTTCGTTTGACCACACTCGTACAGCGATTGTTGTGGTTATTCGCTGGTTATCTTTTGGGGCTTTGCTGTCTCTTTGCTGCCACGCGGTACACGCAAGCATTGAGATAAATAAAACCGGCAGAGATAATTTCGTTATAATTGTGCGCAGAGTTTATATCGCAGGTTCATGAAAGTGATATTCGCGCAGATCCCGAAATCAGCACAATGTTTTTAAACAGTTAAAAATCCCCATGGTGCATAGACCCACGACAGAGCCGCACGGCAACCGTAAAGACTGGCAGAACATCAAACGCCTGCTGCCCTATGTCTGGGATTTCAAGGGCAGGGTGCTGATTTCGCTTGCCTGCCTGGTGTTGTCAAAACTTGCCATCGTTGGCATGCCGCTAATATTGAAAGACATTGTCGATGCGCTCGATGCCAGCAAATTGCACAATAAGGCGATGCTGGTGCTGCCGCTCAGTTTGTTACTGATGTACGGTGTTTTGCGACTGGCGGGCAGTCTGTTCAATGAACTGCGCGATGCGGTGTTTTCAAGAGTACGTTATCACGCCATGCGCGGTATTTCGCAACGCGTGCTCAGTCATCTGTATTCTTTGTCGCTGAGTTTTCATCTTGATCGCAAGACTGGTGGTGTCACCCGTGATCTGGAACGTGGCACAAATTCTTTGAGCTCGGTATTGAACTACCTGGTGTTCAATATTATTCCGACCGCAGCAGAACTGATATTTGTCGCGGTGATTTTGCTCAGGCGTTATGAACTGCGGTTCACCATTGTCACCTTTGCGACGGTGGGCGCCTATGTTGCTTTCACTTTGCTGGTCACCAACTGGCGCATGCATTTTCGCCACGAAATGAACACGCTGGAATCCAGAGCCAATGGTTACGCGGTGGATGGCATGCTCAATTACGAAACGGTGAAATATTTCACCAACGAGAAATACGAGCTAAAGCAATACGACGACACCCTGTCGGAATGGGAAACCGCAGCAGTGAAAAGCCAGACCTCAATGTCGATGCTGAATTTTGGTCAGGGTGCGGTGATTGCTGTGGGTGTGACCTTCATGATGGTCTACGCATCAGAGGGCGTGGTTGCTGGCACCATGTCGCTGGGTGATCTGGTGCTGGTGCACGCGATGATGCTGCAGCTGTTTTTGCCGCTGAATTTTCTTGGCATCATATATCGTGCGCTCAAATATGCGCTGGCCGATATGGATATGATGCTAAAACTGCTCGACACCCGCCAACAAATCAAGGACGACGAACAGGCGCAGCCGTTGCAGGTTAAGCATGCACACGTGCGTTTTGATAATGTCTCGTTTGAATACGGCGCCGATCGCCAGATTTTAAAAAATATTTCGTTTGAAATACCGCCGGGGCACAAGGTAGCTATCGTCGGACCTTCGGGCGCAGGCAAGTCCACGCTCGCGCGTTTATTGTTTCGCTTTTACGATACCGTCGAAGGTCGTATCTATATCGATGATCAGGATATTCGCCAGGTCACGCAGGACAGTCTGCGCGGTAATATCGGTATCGTGCCCCAGGACACGGTACTGTTTAATCACAGTATCGAACACAATATTCGCTATGCCAAACTGGATGCCACTAGCGAAGAAGTTATTGCAGCAGCCAAAATGGCGGATATTCACAACTTTATCGAATCCTTGCCAAATAAATACGAAACCATTGTTGGTGAGCGTGGCCTGAAACTGTCCGGTGGTGAAAAACAACGTGTCGCCATTGCACGCGTGATTATGAAAAATCCAAAAATCCTGGTGTTCGATGAAGCCACTTCGTCACTGGATTCGCATTCCGAGCAACAGATTCTGTCCGCTTTGAAAGCGGTTTCTGAAAAACACACCACACTGGTGATCGCGCATCGGCTTTCGACCGTGATCGATGCCGATAATATTATTGTGCTTGATAAAGGCCGAATTGCTGAGCAGGGCACTCACCAGCAATTGCTTGCGCAGCAGGGGCTGTATGCGCATTTGTGGAAGCTGCAACAGGAAGAAAAGAAAAAGGAATCCTTGTTCAAGGAAGTGGTTTAATTTTGTATTTGCGAACAGACGACACTTCTAAATATTGCATTGGCGATGAATCACTGGTTTTGTAAAAACTTTGGTGATGCGATGCTGGCCGATGTAGCGTTGGTGCAGCTCAAGGAGCAGTATGTGTCCCTGTATAAACATACAGATTCTTCAAAACACCGAGCAGTGTTTATTCGTCATGAAACTGTGGGTCATCTGCATTGTCAGGTGACGATATATTTTTCACCTGAGACATCGCAACTGGCGAAAATATTTGATGCCGTGACCTGCGCGCCGCCGTCCCGTGACGGCCTGAGTTTGCTTGTCGGTGATGACAGCGTATG
Source organism: uncultured Thiotrichaceae bacterium (assembly GCA_964425515.1). Lineage (GTDB taxonomy): Bacteria > Pseudomonadota > Gammaproteobacteria > SZUA-229 > SZUA-229 > JASBSR01. The sequence goes on from CAYRNH010000120.1 coordinate 5,482, forward strand.
GGCAATTTTATTATCTGAGTCTGCATCGGATTTGTGAATGAAACAGTTTTCCGAGAAAAAAATAATTGATTCATGGAAAAATAATGTTACGCCCTGGGTGAAGGCGATTCGCGCAGGCGAGATTGCAAGTCGGGTACAGATTACCAATCAGGCGATTGTCGATGCAGTACTGAAATTTAATCCAGCCACCATACTCGATATCGGTTGTGGTGAAGGCTGGCTGGTCAGAGCGCTGGAGCAGCACGATATATCGGCCTGTGGCATCGATGTGATTCCCGAATTCATTGCTGCTGCACAGCAACAAGGGGTGGGCCGGTTTCAGCTGCTTGGTTACGAAGATATTTCAGATCAGAGCTTTGATCTGAAATTCGACCTGCTGGTGTGCAATTTTTCCTTGCTCGGTGATAGCTCGGTACAGCATTTATTTCGTATGGCTTCGACGCTGCTCAATCCTGACGGGGCCATGATCGTGCAAACGCTTCATCCGTTACTGGCCTGTGGCGAAGCTGATTATCAGGATGGCTGGCGAGCCGGGTCGTGGCAGGGATTTAGTGCTGAATTTCGTGATCCTGCGCCCTGGTATTTCAGAACCATCGAGAGCTGGCAGGCGTTGTTTACAGAGAATGGTTTTCAGCCCGTGCGAATTGATGAACCGGTCAATCCGGCCACACAGAAACCTGCGTCGATCATATTGAGCGCTCGCCTGAAATAATGATCCCGTGGCGAGCCGCCGTATTGAATCTGATATGATGCGCTTAAAATTAACCAACACATTACTTATGAGGAATCACGCCCCATGCTTTCAGCGCGAGAAGCCCTAGAACGGTTACAGGAAGGCAATCGTCGATTTGTTTCTGACCTGGATGGCGGAGCGGCCACCAGCGGTCAGATTCGGCGCAGCGATCTGTCTGCTGCACAGGAGCCCTTTGCTATTATCCTGGGCTGCTCGGATTCACGCGTGCCTGCCGAGATTGTTTTTGATCAGGGCCTGGGCGATCTTTTTGTGATTCGTGTTGCGGGTAATATTGTGGCGCCGTCTCAGGTCGGCAGTGTCGAATTCGCCGCAGAACAGTTCGGTACTCGACTGGTAATCGTGCTCGGGCATTCCATGTGCGGTGCTATTCAGGCAACCCTGAATGATCTGCAACGTCCGGCGCAGTCAAAGTCGCCCAATCTGCATTCTATTGTCGATCGTATACGTCCCTCGGTGCAGGCTTTAATGGATACTGATCTTAGAAATAATCCCGATAGTTTGTTGCACCATGCAGTGCGCGCCAATATTCGCGCCTCGGCAGATCATCTGCGCCACGGTTCGCAAATACTGGAAACGCTTATCCAGAATAATGGTTTGCTGGTGGTGGGTGCTGAATATTCTCTGGAAACGGGTGTGGTCGACTTTTTCGACGGTGTGCCTTAAAGCATCTAATTCTCATTCACATCAAATTCGATACATATCTTGCTTTTGATCAAGAAGCGCTGCATCTTGTTGATGTATTAATCGCGTATAACCATTGGGAATGGTGACTCGCATGATTGAACAAGATATGAATATGAGCCGGCGTAACTCGCTGCCGGGGCTTTATGGTCGGCTGACGAATAAGTTACGCGCAATGTTTAAAACAAAGCATCGGGAACCACAGTCGGATGATGTGGGCGCTGTGCTGTCCTGGCGGCTGCAGAGCTACATTGAATTACGTCCGCAACCAGAAGACGCAAACATAGATGCCATTATTCATGCCAACAAGGTATCGATGGCAACCCGAATGCGATCACCGGGTGCGACCGACAGGCCAGCTGCGGTGCCAAACAGTTTTAGCCAGGCGCTGAGTGAAAGTCACACCACAGATCTTTTACGCAATACCACGGGCCACAAACTCGTGCAAAGCGCACTGGATCATCTGCATACCAGCATTCGTTGCGCCAAAGCAGGTGATGCGGCAGCAGCACGCTTACACGCCGATATCATGAATAGTGCGCTCAAGGAAGCGGCGAACTATGCTACAGAAAATGAATATCGAGAACTTGTGCA
>CAYRNH010000121.1:0-7487 GCA_964425515.1 uncultured Thiotrichaceae bacterium
TTACAATTAAATGTTTTTACTCTGTGTTCTCTGTGCCTCTGTGGTTCAGCTTCTATATTTTTGGCATCAATAAAAAAGCAGCCCCGAGGCTGCTTTTTTGTACCACATCAACTGTGACCACGATCAGTTGTTCTGGATCACGATATTCGGGAATTTGGCCGAATAGTCTTTTGCTTTCAGCGACAACTTGGCTGCGGTGCGACGTGCAATTTCGCGGTAGATCATGCTGGCCGCACTGTCGGGATCATCGGCCACGCTCGGATGGCCATCATCCGCATTCACGCGAATATTGATATCCAGCGGCAAAGCACCCAGGAAATCAACATTGTACTGCTCGCTCATGCGATTGCCGCCGCCTTCGCCGAAAATGTGCTCGGCATGGCCACACTGACTACAGATATGGATGCTCATGTTTTCCACGATGCCCAGCACAGGCACTTCGACTTTTTCGAACATCTTCAGGCCTTTGCGTGCGTCGAGCAGCGCAATATCCTGCGGTGTGGTCACGATCACTGCACCGCTGACCGGTACTTTTTGCGCCAGGGTCAGCTGCACATCGCCGGTGCCGGGTGGCAGGTCGATGATCAGATAATCGAGCGATTTCCAGCGGGTGTCACGCAGCAACTGTTCCAGTGCCTGGGTGACCATCGGGCCACGCCAGATCATCGGGGTTTCTTCATCGATCATGAAACCGATCGACATCGCCTGCAGACCGTGGCCGCCCATGGGTTCCAGTGATTTGCCATCGCTGGATTCGGGCTTGCCTTCGATACCGAGCATACGCGGTATGCTCGGACCGTATATATCTGCATCCAGAATACCGACGCGCGCGCCTTCTTTCTGTAGCGCCAGTGCCAGGTTCACTGCGGTGGTGGACTTGCCGACACCGCCCTTGCCCGAAGCCACCGCGATCACGTTCTTGATGCCTTCGAGCGGATTCATGCCGCCCTGTACAGTGTGGCTGGCGATGGTCCAGCTGGCATCGACTTCAACACTGCTGACACCATCGATAGCCGAAATCAGGGTTTTCAGTTCTTCACACAGTTTGTCGACATAACCATAGGCGGGAAAACCCAGTACAATCTTGACCTTAACGACCGCGCCTTCGATATCGATGCTTTTGACTGCACCGGCGGTGACCAGATCTTTTTCCAGATAGGGGTCGATGTATTGCTTGATCGCGGATTCGACCTGTTCTTTTGTTACGCTCATGGCGAAAGCCTCAAAATAGATAGATAGGGCCGCTTGGCGGCCATGACAAAATGATGGCGCATTCTACACCACCATCGCGGCGATTAAACCTTAGTGAAATTCTGTTTACTTAGGGAAGCTCTGAATAATTCATCCATGAATTATCAGAGCAAAAACAAACCAAAATGCGATTTTGATTTGTTTTTCATTTTCAATAACTTATCAGTTAATGAAAATGGCGGCACATCCGTGTACCGCGGAAACTCCGAATTAATCAGAGTTCCCTTGATAATCACTGCACGAACCGAAACTTAGCGCTCGCTCGCGCGTAAAAGCCATGCAAATCTCGGTAAAAATTGCTATGTTAGGCGCCTTTTCCAAAACCGCGACATCATGACTCAAGCACGCCACATTCTGGTTACCAGCGCCCTGCCCTATGCCAACGGCCCGATCCATCTCGGCCATCTGGTGGAATACATCCAGACCGACATCTGGGCGCGGTTTCAGCGTTTACGCGGCAACGCCTGTTATTACGTCTGCGCTGACGATGCCCACGGCACGCCTATTATGCTGCGTGCGCGCCAGGATGGCATCACCCCGGAACAGCTGATCGCAGACATGCAACAGCAACATGAGGCAGATTTCGCCGATTTCAATATCTGCTTCGATAATTACTACAGCACGCACTCGGAAGAGAACCGCGAACTCGCCAGCAGCATTTATCTCAAGCTGCGCGAGGCCGGCCATATCGCCACGCGTACCATCAAACAGGCCTACGACCCGGAAGCCAAAATGTTTCTGCCCGATCGCTTCATCAAGGGCAACTGTCCGAAATGCAACGCGCCGGATCAGTACGGTGACAACTGCGAAGTCTGCGGTTCCACCTATGCTGCCACCGAACTGAAAAACCCGGTGTCTGCTGTCAGTGGTGCGACCCCGATCGAAAAGGATTCGGAACAATATTTTTTCAAGCTCAGTGCTTTTGGTGACATGCTCAAGGACTGGATGAAACACGGCCACGTACAAAGTGAGATCGCCAACAAACTGGCCGAGTGGCTGGATGAAGGTTTGCAGGACTGGGACATTTCGCGCAACGCGCCGTACTGGGGTTTTGAAATTCCTGACGCACCCGGCAAGTATTTTTATGTCTGGATGGACGCACCGATCGGCTACATGGCAAGTTTCAAAAATCTGTGCGACAAAAGCAATCTGAATTTTGATGATTACTGGGCGGCTGATAACAAAACCGAACTGTATCATTTCATCGGCAAGGACATTGCGCGTTTCCATACGCTGTTCTGGCCTGCCGTACTCACTGCTGCGGGCTACCGCACACCGACTGCGGTTTATTGTCATGGTTTTCTTACTGTCAATGGTCAGAAAATGTCGAAGTCGCGCGGCACCTTTATCAAGGCACGCACGTATCTCGATCATCTGGATGCGGAATATTTACGCTATTACTTCGCTGCCAAACTCAGCGATGGTGTCGATGACATAGACCTTAGTCTTGATGATTTTATGCAACGCGCGAATTCCGATCTGGTCGGCAAGGTGGTCAATATCGCCAGCCGTTGTGCCGGTTTTATCAGTAAAAAATTCGATGGCAAACTGGCCGCCACATTGCCTGATGAAGCATTGCAACAACAACTGGTTGCGGCTGGCGACAGCATTGCCGATCATTTTGAAAAACGCGAATACAGCAAGGCGGTGCGCGAGATCATGGCACTGGCCGATAAGGCGAATGCTTATATAGACGAACACAAACCCTGGGCACTGGCAAAAGAAGCTGGGCGCGAAAGCGACGTGCACGCTATCTGTACCCAGGGTCTCAACATGTTTCGCGTGTTAATGACTTATTTGAAACCGGTGTTACCTGCCACCGCAGAAAAGTCCGAAGCATTTCTCAACACCGAATTTAACTGGGCCACACTGGCAACACCATTATTGAATCACAGTATCAATAAGTTTAAGCCCCTGATGACCCGCATCGAAAAGACCCAGCTCGATGCCATCACCGAAGCGTCTAAAGAAAACATGCTCACACCCGAAACAAAAACCGGCCCGCTCGCCGATGATCCGATTGCGGCTGAAATCAGTTTTGATGATTTCGCCAAACTTGATTTGCGCATTGCAAAAATTGTCAAAGCAGAACATGTCGAAGGCGCTGATAAATTGCTTCAGCTCACGCTCGATATTGGTGGCGAGACACGTAACGTGTTCGCTGGCATCAAGTCAGCCTATGCGCCTGCCGATCTCGAAGGCAAACTGACCGTTATGGTTGCCAATCTGGCGCCGCGCAAAATGCGTTTTGGCATGTCCGAAGGCATGGTGCTGGCTGCCGGCCCGGGCGGCAAAGATCTGTTCGTGCTCCACCCCGACGATGGCGCCCAGCCCGGCATGCGGGTCAAATAACCAGGCAAATCTGTCAGGTATCAGAGCAACTCCAGTTCCAGCCGTAGCTCAGATCAGCCTCATAACCTGTCACGGAGCTCTGTTTTCGTAGGCCCACTACGATACTGCTCCCAGTCGGCGTACAGCCGCCAATTATCTCAAACAAGTCGTTTTACCCTGATTCTAAGCTATTCTCTATTGTACTGAGCGAAGCCTCTGAAACCGGGGATATTGCTCGCGCGAGAATCGATTATCTCAATGAAAGTATTAGTACTGGAACAAAGCCGTCTTTACCAGAAAGTGCTGCGCGAACTGCTGGAAGCACAGGACTGCGACGTTGACTGCGCACGCTCGGGTGAAGAAGGCCTGGCAAATCTGCGCGATAAAGAATATGGCCTGATCATCGCCAGCCAGCACATCTTTGACGACAGCAGTGACGAGTTCATTAGTTATTACACTGCGATGACCAAGCGCTGCCCGGTCATACTGCTTACATCCGAACCCAATGAAGCTCTGCTCAACCGCGCGCGTGAAGCAGGCATCACCGATATTTTTCCAAAAGCGAACATGGCCTATTTGTCTGACAACATTCGCTATTTCGTTCGCGGTGAAAGTTTGATCGACATCAAAGGCGGGCGCGTGCTGTATGTTGAAGACAGCAAGTCAGTTGCGCATGCGATGAAACGTTATCTGGAAAAACTCAATCTGGTCATCACACATTACAGCAGTGCTGAAGACGCATTGAACGATTTCAATGCGCATGACTACGATCTTGTTATTACCGATATTATGCTCGAAGGCAATATTGACGGCGTCTCGCTGGTACGGATGATTCGATCAAAAAGTAATATCCAGTCAGAAACACCTATTCTTGCCCTCACCAGTTACGATGATCCACACCGACGCATAGAACTGTTCCGCGCTGGCGTAAATGACTACGTCACCAAGCCACCCGTTGAGGAAGAACTCGCTGCACGAGTGAACAACCTTATCACCAACAAACGATTGCTCGATCATGTGCGTCAGCAAAAACACGCTATGCACGAACTGGCCATGAAAGACCAGCTCACTGGTTGTCATAACAGACACAGCCTGGTCGAATACGCGCCCAAAGTCCTGGCCGACGCGGATCGCTATAATTATCCGCTATCGATCATGATTCTAGACCTGGATCATTTTAAATTAATAAATGACAAACACGGCCACACTGTTGGCGACCATGTGCTCACTGATATCGGTAAACAGCTACGCGCCTGCTGTCGACAGGGTGATTTTGTCTGCCGGCTTGGGGGTGAAGAATTTATTATGATTCTGCCACACTGCGACAATAATAGCGCCGCACTCAAAGCGGAAGAATTACGTACGCGCATAGAACAGAGTATGCCTGGCGGCGTCTTTGTTACTGCCAGCCTCGGCGTTGCTTCACTGAATAAGCAACACAAGCATGACTTCGATCGACTATATAAAGAAGCCGATGAAGCTGTTTATCAATCGAAGAAAAACGGTCGCAACAGAGTAAGCCAGTCCAGTCTCGCGATCAGCTAAACAGGCAGGTTGGCGACAAGCGCCATTTGTGAAGCACGAATTGCCCGGTCAATTTTGCTGTGCCTATTCGCTAAAGATTCTTTCATAACACCGCCAGCTTCAACCACACACCACCCGATTACGGCCCGTGGTTTTGGCGCGCATTAATGCTCGATCTGCACGATTGAGAATCTGCTCCGATATCTCTGACGCATCGGCAATGGTATTTTTCTCAGGCACAATACTGGCAAGTCCGATTGAAACAGTAACCTTGATTCCGAGATCTTTGTCCAGCTCGGTGGTACTATTTTCAACGGCAACGCGGATACGTTCAGCCGTTTCCTGCGCCTGTGTCATACCGGCCCCCGGCAGCATAATGACAAACTCTTCGCCGCCATAACGCGCAACCACATCCCCCAGACGCACAACCTGTATCATCACTTCTGACACTGTCTGCAACACCTGATCACCTGCGTCATGACCATACTGATCATTCACCTGTTTAAAATGATCTACATCAAGATATAAACAGGACAGCGGTTTGCTCTCGCGCAATATGCGGCTGACTTCAATATCCATGCGCCGTTCCAGTTCACGACGATTCGACAGGCCAGTGAGCGCATCGGTAAAGCCCAGTCGACGTAGCTGTTCATAGTTCAGGCAGTTCTCGATACAGATGGCGGTGATCATGCCCAGGCGCTGCAGTAATTCGGTGGCGGCATCAGGCTGGTAACGATTGATTCTGGAACTGTACAGGGCAAGACAGCCCATGCTGCGGCGATGTCTGTTCAGCGATAGCAGCGCAATGCTGCCTGGCTCTGGCGGCGGCTCATCAAACAGCCAGCCGTGCTGGTGTCTGTCGTATCGTCCCAGCACCGGGGTTTTCCCCAGTTTGCGCAAGCGTTTGATATTCGCCGGTTTATTGATCAGCAACATGCCACCAGGGTTTGGCACCTGGCCTTTGGCATAATGCTGTTTTTGAATTCTGCCGCCTTCGTCGACCAGCACCAGAGAAACCTTGTCCAGATCGGCCAGACGTCTGAAATCGTCACGTAAACACTCGGCGATGGTGCCGAAGTCCTGGGCCGCGAGCAAGGTAAATTCAATCGACTGGAAACGCTTGTGCACCCGTTCGTTATGACGACCGTCGTCCAGCAGTTCTTTGACCTGTTTTCTCAGACGCTGGACTTCCCGATCCAGGCTCTGATTCCGGTCAAAATCCAGCAATCCACTCTGTTCAGCCACCTCACCCCACCCCTGACTTTGTATACACACCAGCCATCGAGTCAATCCACCCCATCATAGCGTTTTGCCCCCCCGATGAGAAGCCATGCATCGCTACCGCAGCCATACTCCCATAAGGAGATAGCACACACTAATATATGCTGCTTTTTGATACACTTGCGCGATGACACAATATGCCCTGATCCTGCTCAGCACCATTCTTGTCAATAACTTCGTACTGGTGAAGTTTCTCGGCCTGTGCCCGTTTATGGGGGTCTCGCGTAAACTCGAAACCGCGATGGGCATGGCGCTGGCGACCACCTTTGTGCTCACCCTGTCCTCGGTCAGCTCATACCTGGTCAATGAATACATCCTGGTGCCACTGGGTATCGAGTATATGCAGACCATCATGTTCATTCTGGTGATCGCGGTAGTGGTGCAGTTCACCGAAATGGTGGTGCATAAAACCAGCCCCCTGCTCTATAACGTGCTCGGTATTTTCCTGCCCCTGATCACCACCAACTGCGCCGTACTGGGTGTCGCGCTGCTCAATGTGCAGGAACAGAATAACTTCATGCAGTCTTTACTCTATGGTTTTGGCGCGGCGGTGGGTTTTTCACTGGTCCTCATCATGTTTGCAGCCTTACGCGAACGCATCAACGCAGCCGATGTCCCCGAAGTTTTTCAGGGCGTTTCGGTCGCACTGATGACCGCAGGTATCATGTCACTGGCGTTCATGGGCTTCGCTGGCCTTATCAAGGTTTGAACATGGTTGAGACATTTGATACAGCTCAGCCACCGGTTTGATCAGGTGCCTTCATGTTGACCGTGATAATTACTCTGGCCGTGGCTGCTGCTATTTTTGGACTGATTCTGGGCTATTCGGCTATCCGCTTTAAAGTGGAAGGCGACCCTATTGTTGATCAGATCGACGCTATTCTTCCGCAAACCCAGTGTGGACAGTGCACCTATGCCGGCTGCCGCCCCTACGCCGAAGCGATTGCGAATGGCGAGGCCGATATCAACCAGTGTCCGCCGGGCGGTGAAACCACGATCGCCGCGCTCGCTGATTTGCTGGGTGTTGAAGCAAAACCGCTGAACGCAGAGCATGGTGAAGTAAAAGAAAATAAAACCGTGGTGTACATCGACGAACAGGT
>CAYRNH010000122.1:0-7476 GCA_964425515.1 uncultured Thiotrichaceae bacterium
GGACGAGCTGATGGCTAAGGTAAACTCAGAGATGCCGGGTGTGGCCGGTGTTTAAGCCAGTCCCTGGATTCCAGTTTGGTGATGTAACGGATGAATGCACGAGACCTGTCTCACGCCAATATATAAAGAACCCAGATCAGTAAGACTGATCATTTGAAAACGAATTCTGCTGTGCCTGCGCAGTTGGAAATTCAAGCGTTTGCTGTTTGACTTCGTTATTGACTTCGAATTTGGGCAAGTTAAGAAAGACGTTATTAATTCCTGTGTTCCAGGCTTCGCGCACAGAAATCAGGTAAGGATCTGCTTCGTCAAAACTGCAGCGGCACTGTAACTTGAAGGAGTCTTTTTGATAGATAGCGACTTCAAAAGGAGGGCCTACTGTAATATTGGATCGCGTGGTTGCATCGAGCGATACTAGCGCCAGACGCGCGCCTTCACTTAATGACAGGCTCGGATGGGCAATGCGGTCCAGAGCGGGTTTACCGTATTTACTTTCACCGATCTGTAAATAAGGCGTCTGTGGAGACGAAGTGATGTAATTGCCCTGTGGATAGATCAGGATCAGCCCGTGTGGCTTGCCTGAAATTTGTCCGCCCAGTATGAGCGTGGTTTCACCGCTGACACCGGTCTGGGAAAAAGCCATGCTGTGTTCCTGCTGGACCTGCTGACTGATCTTGCCGACATATTCCGCCGCCTCAAAAAGATATTTAACATTGGCCAGACTGGGGGCGCCGCTCGGGTAATCGATATCACGCTGAATATGATTGATCACTTCCTGGGTCGTGGCCAAATTGCCCGCGGACATGATTACAAACAAACGGTCCGGCGCGGGCGTGAAAAGATGCATCTTGCTATAGGTGGTGACGTAATCGACCCCAGCGTTGGTGCGTGAGTCAGAAGCGAACACCAGACCTTTATCCAGGCTGAAGCCAACGCAGTAAGTCATAACAGAGCCCACATCTTTTTTTGGTTAAACAGAATGCTAGTATGGTACAAATCCATGCCTCGTGAAAGGTCTGAATCAATACCTCCGGATAAAATTTGCACTGCTAAATTGCCTTAAACTATTGTAAATGCGGCAAAAAATATTGTTGTTCCAGGGCAATATGAAAGTCGATGATGCCGAGCTGGAGCTCATCAATAAATTCGTGTAATCCATCCTGGTCGAGTTGTTCCATTTTCTGCCGCGCCAGTCTGCGCTCGATCGATTTTAGTGCTTTTAGTGTCGCCGCATTGTGCGCCAGCGTGCCGACACTTTCTTCCACTGCCAGAAGGCAGTGCGCAAAAGCGCGGGGGAAATAGGTGTCATGAAACAGCAGGTCCAGCACCGGCACTCGGCTCACGCGTACCTGGGATTTGCGGCGGTACACCGAGTAGGCAGACAGCGAACGCAGAATACTGATCAGCTGCGCACTTTCCAGGCTGCGCGATTCATACAGTTCTTCATTGTCGGTCAACAGGTCAGTGGACTGCACGTCGATAATACGTGTGGTCATTTCGGCGCGTTCTATATTCCTGCCAATACGCAGAAATTCCCAGGCCTCGTCGCGATACATAATGGAAGACAACAAACCGTTGAACATTTGTGAGCCGGTGATGATGCCGTCGATATAGTCGATTCTGCCGCGGCGGGTCAGTCCTGCCTGAATACTTTCTTTTGCAAATAGAAAGTGCTCGTTGAGATTTTCCCAGGCTTCGCGCGGCAATATTTCGCGCACGGTACGACAGTTTTCACGCGCAAAACGCAGTGAGTTAATAATCGAACTGGGGTTGCTCTGATTACCGATCATATAGCTGACTACATTGCGCTCGGTTGGCGGATGCCCGAGTTTTTCGAAATCTTCAGCGAGACCGGTGATGTGGATCAATGGCTCCCAGCCCGGCGAGACCCCTTTGGGTGCATCCAGTACCAGATGTGAATTCACCTTGATCAGGCGCGCCGTATTTTCTGCGCGTTCGATATAGCGAGCGATCCAGTAAATAGATTCTGCAACACGAGATAACATTGTTATGCCCCCATGTCCGGTACGATCCAGGTATCTTTCGATCCGCCACCCTGTGACGAGTTGACCACCAGTGAACCCTTACGCAAAGCTACGCGGGTTAAACCGCCGGTGGTTACCGTAGTGGTGTCGCCACTGAGTATGAATGGACGCAGATCAACGTGACGAGGTTTGAGCGTGCTGTCGACCACGGTTGGCACGGTGGAAATGCCCAGGGTTGGTTGTGCAATATAATTTCTGGGATTTTTTTTGATCAGTTTTCGAAACTTTGTATGGTCAGCTTTGCTGGCATACGGCCCGACCAGCATGCCGTAACCGCCGGATTCATTCGCAGGTTTGACTACCAGCTTTTCAATATTTTCCAGCACGTAGTCACGTTCTTTTTTATACATGCAACGATAGGTCGGCACATTAGGAATGCCCGGCTCTTCATCCAGATAATAACGAATGATATCGGGCACGAAGGCGTACACCACCTTGTCGTCGGCAACGCCCGCGCCGGGTGCATTCGCAAGCGCGACATTACCGGCTTTCCAGGCGCGCATCAGCCCCGGTACGCCGAGGGTTGAGTCTTCGCGAAATACTTCCGGGTCGATGAATTCATCATCAATTCTTCGATAGATGACATCAACGCGTTGCGGCCCGGTTACGGTGCGCATATAAACACATTCGTCTTCATCGACAAATAAATCGCGACCTTCAACCAGTTCCGCGCCCATTTGTTGCGCGAGATACGCGTGTTCGAAATAGGCTGAGTTATAAATGCCGGGTGTCAGCACGACTACTTCGGGTCGTTTTACTTTACGTGGCGAAACGGACGCGAGCATTTCGTGCAACTGTGTTGGGTAATCGTGAACCGGTAAAGGTGCATAGGTCTCGAACAGTTCCGGGAACACGCGTTTGGTGACACTGCGGTTTTCCAGCATGTATGAAACGCCGGAAGGCACGCGCAGATTATCTTCCAGTACATAGACCGTACCGTCGGCATCGCGCACCAGATCGGAACCGCAGATGTGCGCCCAGATACCGAGCGCAGGCGATACCCCAACACATTGTGGCCTGAAGTTTTTCGAATCTGCGAGTACTTCTGCGGGGAAAACGCCATCCTTGATAATTTTTTGTTCGTGATAAAGATCATCAATGAACATGTTCAGGGCTTTAACGCGTTGAATCAGCCCGGCCTCGATCGCATCCCATTCTGATTTCGGAATAATTCTGGGCACGATATCGAATGGCCAGTTGCGGTCAATGGTGCCTTCTTTGTCGCTATAGACAGTAAAGGTGATGCCCATTTCCTTGATCGCAAGATCGGCTGCTTCCTGTCTCGCATTAAGTTCAGTTGAATCCATTTTGCGAAACAGTTTGATCAGGTCTTTGCTGGAACTGCGCGCACGATTTTTGCCTGCCATTGATTCATCGTAAAACGCACCGGGATCATACTGGCTGAGATCAATCGACATGATAACCACTCCTGTATCTCTTGATGTCTGTCGTCATGGTTGGCTATTCCTTAAGTCTAATGTAAACGGATGCTCCGCATTGGGTTTGCGCATCTTGATTAAAAGCTTGCCGCTGGTGTGTCCAGTCTGTGTGAATCGTGCCAGTCTTCGCGATTCGGCTTCGTATGCATTGATCGGAAACGTATCCGGATTGCGACCGCCCGGATGCGCGACATAATAGGTGCAGCCACCGAGCGATCTTTTCGACCACTTGTCGATCACATCGAAAACCAATGGCGAGTTGATGGGTAGTGTTGGGTGTAAACCAGAAACCGGATCCCAGGCCTTGTAGCGCACGCCGGCAACGAATTCACTGCGTTCGCCGGTGCTGCGTAAAGGCAGGGCCTGACCATTGCAGGCGATGATGTGGCGGCCTTCGGTCATACCGCGCACTTTTACCTGTAGCCGTTCGACCGACGAATCGACATAACGCGATGTCCCTTGCGCGCTGACTTCTTCACCCAGTACATGCCAGGGTTCGATCGCAAAACGCAGTTCGACTTCGATATCATCGATATTGAGCCGGCCGTACACCGGAAATCTGAATTCGGTGAACGGATCGAACCATTCTTTTTCAATCGCATAACCGTTGCGGTTGAGATCAGTGATGACATCGTTCATGTCGCTTTCAACATAATGCGGCAGCATGAAACGGTCATGTAGCTCCGTGCCCCAGCGCACCGGTTTTTCTTCGTATGGCGTTTTCCAGAAACGCGACACCAGTGTTCGAAGTAACAGATTTTGCACAATCGACATGCGCGCGTGTGGCGGCATTTCAAAACCGCGAAATTCGACGATACCAAGACGCCCGGTTGATGAATTCGGTGAATACAGTTTGTCGATACAGAATTCCGAGCGATGCGTGTTGCCGGTCATGTCCACCAGCGAGTTGCGCATTACGCGGTCGATCAGCCAGGGCGCAGCGTTTTCACCTTTGGGAATCTGTTTGAGCGCGATCTCGAGCTCATACAAACTGTCATCGCGCGCTTCATCAACGCGCGGCGCCTGCGAGGTGGGACCGACAAACATGCCGGAAAATAAATACGACAGCGAAGGATGGTTCTGCCAGTAACGCACCAGACTGCTGAGCAATTCGGGCTTGCGCAACATTGGACTGTCGGTCGGTGATGCGCCACCCAGGGTGATGTGATTGCCGCCGCCGGTACCGGTGTGGCGACCATCGAGCATGAACTTTTCGGTGCCGAGGCGCGACTGATGCGCTTCGTCGTACAGCGCTTCGGTGTTTTCCACCAGCTCTTTCCAGCTGCTGGTGGGATGCACATTGACTTCAATGACACCCGGATCGGGTGTCACCGAAAAACGTTTTAAACGATGATCATGCGGCGCTTCGTAGCCTTCGAGAATAATTGGCATCGCAAGTTCTTTCGCGGTCGCTTCGATACCAGCGATGAGTTCGAGCCAGTGAGTGAGATGCGAGATCGGTGGCAGGAATACGTGCAGGTTGCCGTTTCTGGGTTCGACGCACAGCGCGGTACGTACGAAAAAACCGCTTTCGCGATCGTCTGCATCGGCGATATCCTGTTCGCTGCGCGGATCGATGCTGGCGTTGCCCGGAGTAAACTGTTTATAACGTTCGCCGACCGGGCCGGGCAGATCTTCGCGTTCGGCAAATGGATCGGCATCGATATGTTTGTGACGTTCGCTGTCTTTTTGCCAGAGCAGGCTGTCCAGCGGCAAGCGGAAACCCATCGGTGAATCGCCGGGCAGCAGGAACATGTGCTCGCGGGCAAACTCCCACAGCGAGCTGACCCAGCGTTGCTCGACCGGATCCCAGGCCATTGGCAGGGTATACCCCACCGCTTTGTCCAGACCCTGTTCGAATACACGCCGCAAACGTTCGCGATCGATCTTGTTGGACAGCTTATTGTCGAGCACGTCGAGATTTTTCGGCAGCGTGCCTTCTTTCCACAGATAATAGAGTACGTCTTCGTAACCGGGCACGATATGTTTGGCGGACAGATCGAGTTGTGCGGCGAGACGTTTTGAAAACACCTGTGCGTCTTCGCTGTTGTGCGAGCCTTTTTGTAAAGGATCGGCGATCAGCTCGGGCGTGTGCCACACCGGCACGCCGTCTTCTCGCCAGTAACAGTTCAGCGCCCAGCGCGGCAAAGGTTCGCCGGGATACCATTTGCCCTGACCGTGGTGCAGCGCGCCACCGTCAGCGAATTTTTTCCACAGGCGCCGGAAAATGACTTCAGCGCGTTCGCGTTTATGCGGTCCCAGCGCAGCGATGTTCCATTCCGCACCGTCCATATCGTCAATCGAAACAAAAGTCGGTTCGCCACCCATGGTCAGGCGTACATCGTTGTCGACCAGCTCGGCTTCAACCTTTGCTCCCAGTTCCATCACTGTGCGCCACTGGTCTTCATCGTAGGGCTTGGTGACGCGCGGGTCTTCGTGGATACGGGTGACCGAATTTTCAAACTCAAATTCGACTTCGCATTCGTCTACTGCGCCGGTCACCGGTGCCGCGCTCGCCGGATCGGGGGTGCAGGATAAGGGAATATGGCCTTCGCCGGCGAACAGGCCCGAAGTCGGGTCCAGCCCGATCCAGCCCGCACCCGGGATATACACCTCGGTCCAGGCGTGCAGATCGGTGAAGTCTTCTTCTGGCCCGGAAGGGCCATCGAGTGATTTCACATCGGCAGTGAGCTGCACCAGGTACCCTGAGACAAAACGCGCGGCCAGACCGAGATGGCGCAGAATCTGCACCAGCAGCCAGGCATCGTCTCGACAGGAGCCCTTGCCGAGGCGCAGGGTTTCTTCGCAGGTCTGGATGCCGGGTTCCAGACGCACCACATAACCCAGGTGCTGGTGCAGCAGCATGTTCAGCTCGACCAGAAAGTCTTCGATGCGCTCGGCTTTTTTCGGAACCTGTTTCAGCCATTCCATCAACAGTGGTCCGGATTCAACGCATTCGAAATAGGGTGTCAGCTCCTTACTGGTCTGCTTGTCGTATTTAAACGGGTAGGACTTTGCGGAGTCTTCGACGAAAAAATCGAACGGGTTGATGGTGACCATGTCGACCACGATGTCGACTTCGATGACCAGTTCGCGTGTTTTTTCTTCGAACACATAACGTCCAACATAATTGCCAAACGGATCCTGTTGCCAGTTGAGATAATGCTTTTTGGGTTCAACCTTGATGGAATACTGGTGCACAGGTGTGCGCGTATGCGGCGCTGGCCGCAGGCGGATCTGATGAGGAGACAGCGATACCAGACGATCAAATTTGTATACAGTTTTGTGGTGTATGGCCACGCGAATTGTCATGCTGACTCTCTTTTATATGGCTGAGGACAGGAACACGCTGTTTGCAAAATAGCAGGTTCGACTATGGTTGGCATTTGAAATTCAATGTGTCAGCGCGCAAAGAACCGAAATACTCTGTCCATGATTTTCTTTGTTGATACTAAAAGATACACATAGTATGCCAACTCTATTACTGCCTGCGCACTACTATTATGCGTCCGATCAAGGCAAATGTATAAGCATACTGGCCGAAAAGGCTTATTGAGGGCTGCTGACGGGCACTTAAAAACTGCATAGCGCGCTACATTGGTGCGCTATGTGTATTTACAGCAATGCCTGCTGCACCAGTAACAGCCGTGATGAATCGCTATTACTAATGTACGGCAAGCGGTCAATAGCGAGTAGAATAAAATGTATGCAACGCTATAAAATTCTTCATCGTACTTATTACAACTTTCCTGATACGGTGCAGCTGGAAACGCATACCCTGCGCCTGCGTCCCAGGTCAGGCCATGAACTGCGTATTGAATCCTCCAGCCTGAAGATTGAACCAGCGGCCACACTGCGCTGGCAGCGCGATGTGGAAGACAATTCGGTCGCAATCGCAAGTTTCGATACCCCCGCCAGCCAGTTGTTGATCGAAAGTGAAGTGATCATCCAGCAGTTTAATGAAACACCACTGGATTTTCTGGTAGCCGATT
>CAYRNH010000123.1:0-7472 GCA_964425515.1 uncultured Thiotrichaceae bacterium
GCTCAAAATTTCAGTCGAAATAATTGGAAGCAATGTTTTATTTACAATGTGATCTATATTTCTTGCGCCCGATTCAATATCGGTGCAACGACTCGCGATCTGATCAATAACGCTGTCGTCATATTCAAAACTGAGCTTTTGACTCTGCTTCAAACGTTTGCCTACTTTATCAAGCTTCAGCTTGACAATAGATTGAAGTACTTCACCTTTTAAAGGAAAAAACGGCACAACATTCATGCGCGCAAGTAATGCGGGTTTGAAATGCGCCTGAAGTTCGGGGCGTATCGCTTCTGTCAACTCTTCCATGGAAGGCATGGTATCGCCTTCACACATACTCATAATTGTTGCCGATGCCAAATTCGACGTCAGGAAAATAATCGTGTTTTTGAAATCAATGGAGCGACCTTCACCATCTGAAAGCGTACCTTTGTCAAATACCTGATAAAACAGGTTCATGACCTCAAGGTCTGCTTTCTCTACCTCGTCAAGCAGAACAACAGAATACGGTCTTTGTCTCACTGCTTCTGACAGAACACCGCCTTCACCATATCCAACATAACCTGCAGGCGAACCAACCAGACGCGATACCGTATGTTTTTCCTGGTATTCAGACATATTGATCGTAGTCATGAACTGCTCGCCACCGAACATTAAATTGGCAACGCCCAGAGCTGTTTCGGTTTTGCCGACACCACTAGGACCGACAAACAGAAAAATGCCATGTGGCTGATTCGGATCCTGTAAACCTGCTTTAGCGGTTCGCACACCTGCATCAATTACGTCGATAGCATGATCCTGTCCCTTGACCCAGTTTTTCATGCTTTGATTGAAACTTAGCAAGGAACTTGCTTCGTCCTTGACAATATTACCCACTGGGACACCTGTCCAGTCAGATACGACCTGCGCCACAACATCCGATGTTACTTCGTATACAATCTTGTGCTTACCTTCCTGGAAAGCTTCGAGATCAGCTATGGCTTTCGTTAGTTCGGCCTGAACCGAATCATCTTCTTTTGCTTTATCACGCAAATCAATTACGTGTTTAACCATCTCTTTCTGTTGTTCCCAATCCACCAGAAGCGTTGTTAATTCTTCTTCATATGCAGCGATTTCATCCTTAAGTTCCTGCAGCCTGTCATTTGCTTTTGAACGACCCGATTCAATATCGCGCTCGAGCGCATCACGTTCACGTGACTTTACTCGTATCTTCTGCTCCAGATCTTCTATACCGCCAGGTTTCGTTGTGAGACTGATTTTGACGCGTGCACAAGCAGTATCTAGCACATCAACCGCTTTGTCCGGTAACTGTCGTCCCGAAATATAACGTGCGGACATCGCAGCTGCAGTTTCGACCGCCTCATCACGTATATATACATTGTGTGATGACTCGTACACTTCACGCAAGCCACGAAGAATGACGGTTGCATTCTCTACTGTGGGCTCATCCAGCTTCACCAGCTGGAAACGACGCGCCAATGCAGGGTCTTTCTCAAAATATTTTTTATATTCCGACCAGGTGGTCGCTGCAACCGTTCTCAGTTCACCACGAGCCAGCGCTGGCTTCAAAAGATTTGCCGCATCACCAGTACCCGCTGCACCGCCAGCCCCAATCAGGGTATGGGCTTCATCTATAAACAGAATGATGGGCTTTTCAGATGACTTAATTTCGTTAATGACATTATTGAGTCGGTTTTCAAATTCACCTTTAACGCTAGCACCGGCCTGCAGCAGGCCAAGATCAAGACCCACAATATCAACATCCTTGATAATATCGGGCACATCACCTTCGGCAACTTTTAGTGCCAGGCCTTCGATCACCGCTGTTTTGCCAACACCTGCCTCACCCACCGCAATCGGGTTGTTTTTTCTACGCCGCCCGAGAATATCGACCATCTGACGTATCTCACGATCACGCCCGAATACTGGATCGATTTTTCCCTGACGCGCATTTTCAGTAAAATTAGTGGTGAACTTTTCAAGCGCAGAATCACCGGATGGTCGGCCATCAGATGATGCCGATGAACTCGCTGTAGATCGCGTGATCTCGGAAGAGACTTCTATGACATCCGGTACTCGCTTTATCAGATCATCGATAGAAATATCTTCTATTGAAGGCAAGTAGTCCACACCATAGCGCAGAGGGTTTTCTACCAGAGTTGCAAGCAAGGCAACAGAACGAACCTGCTGTTGCGACATGTCGACAGAAGACACCATCCATGACTTCTCCAGCCAGTCCATAAGCGAAGCCGCAAAAGTTGGCTTGCCCGGATTTCCGTCTTTAAATCCCTCGATCTCCTGCTGCAAACGTTTTACCCATTGTGCAGGATCGATTTCATAATGTTTTAAAACAAGTTGCAAATCCGCCTGCGGATCCTCGAGCAATTGAAGCAGCATATGTTCAATAGCCACTTCATAATGCGCTCGATTCATACACAGCCCCGACGCACTTTCCAGTGCGCGGGTGCAATACGGATTAAGTTTGTTTATTAAACCTTTAAGGTTCGATCTCATCTCTGCCCCAGTTATCAGGTGCTGGAATTTAAGTGCTTAGTTTTTATCCAGTTTACCTGCTAATGACAGTGTAAAACTCGAGCCCATGTACTTGAAGTGCGGACGCACTTCCATATCCACTCGGAACCACCCTGGATTTCCTTCGTCTTCAGTGACCGTAATCTTCGCTTCACGCAATGGGCGTCGGCTTCTCACTGCCGCAGGCGGGTTATCCTGGTCAGCGACGTACTGACGAATCCATGTATTCAATTCACGATCCAGTTCGCTGCGCGTTTTCCAGCTACCAATATTCTCACGCTGCAAAACCTTTATATAATGCGCAAGTCGATTAACCACGAATAGATACGGAAGCTCGGTACCTAGTTTGAAATTCATCTCAGCTTGCTTGGATTCCGGGTCATTACCAAAATATCTCACCTTCTGCGGTGAGTTTGCAGAGAAGAATGTCGCATTGTCCGTTCCCTTACGCAGTGTTAAGCCAATAAAGCCCTGTTCCGACAATTCAAATTCACGACGATCCGACAACATGGTCTCTGTTGGTGGCATTGTTTTGATTTCGCCGTGCTCCGTATATTTATGGACGGGCAAGTCTTCGACAATACCACCGCTTTGGGTGCCAATAATATTTGGGCACCAGCGATACTTGGCATGACTGCGGGTCAAAGTAGTGGCAAATGCATAGGCCGAACTACCCCAGAGAAAGTTCTCTTTCGAACCTTCAACATTTTCCTGATAATTAAATTCACGTACAGGATTATCTTCACCGTAAGGCTGGCGCAACATAAAGCGCGGCATCGTTAATCCAACATTCCGGGCATCATCAGACTCTCTAAACGCCTGCCACTTAGCATATTGTGGCCCTTCAAATATAGATTCCAGGTCTTTCAGGTTAGGCAGACCTTCAAAGCTGTCGAGACCGAAAAATTCAGGACCAGCACTTGCAATAAAAGGTGCATGCGACATTGCACTCACACTGGCCAGTTGTTGCAACAACTTAACATCCTGTGTGCCAGGGCTAAAAGAATAGTTTGAGATCATTGCGGTATAGGGCTTACCACCGAACTGACCGTATTCAGCACTATACGCATGTTTGTATAAACCGGACTTGGTCACTTCGGGTGCATCTTCGAAATCTTCGAGAACTTCGTCCTTGGTTGCACTTATCATTTCAATCTGTATGTTTTCCTTGAAGTCGGTACGGTCCACTACCATTTTCAGCCCGCGCCATGCAGATTCAAGATTCTGAAACTCTTTGTGGTGGATAATTGCATCGACCTGAGAACTCAATTTTTTATCGAGTTCAGCAATCATTTCATCAACAACTTTTTGTTCAACTTTTTCACCCTTCTTCCTGGATGAAATCATGTCGCCAATGAATGCTTCAACGCCTTTACGTGCGGTATCATAGCCATCATCTGTCGGCTTGATGCGCGTCTCGGCCATAATTTGATCGATCAGCGAACCTTCTTCGGTCAGACTTTCTGCTGCCTGAGTTTCTTTTTCGTTTTCAGCCATAAGTAATCACCAATTGGATATTTTGTGTGTCGTTATTCATCGATTCCGAGTTCAGCCATAATCTGTGATCGTGTTGCATCATCAGCGAGCAAGCCCTGAATCGTTTTACGAAATGCCGGTACATTGCCCAGCGGGCCTTTAAGTGCAAGCAAAGCTTTCCTCAGTTCGAGCAAATTATTCAACTCCGGCACCTGTTTGGCGACATTCTCAGGCGAAAAATCTTTCATTGACTTTATTTCCATGTGCACAGATGTATCTTCATCCGAACCAGATAAAGTATCCGTTACATTGAAATCAGCACTGATGTTGAAGCTTTTCATAACTTCATCAAAATTATCTTTATTGATATTTTTCGGCGCCCGATCTTCGATCACGTCATCGCTATTTCTACCGGTGAAGTCGCCCATGACGAGAAGCTTTAATGGCAACTCCACATCTTCAGACTGATCGCCTGTGTTAGATTTATAAACAATATTTACACGTTCTTTTGGTGCAACGGAACCATCGGCCATAGTAATTAACCTCCTTTCACGGTTAATGCAGTTATTGGGTCAAACCAGCATAGTTGTTCATAGACAGAATCAGCATTGTCCGTTGCATTATCTTCCTTCTTTTTACCTTTGTGCTTTTTGTAAGCCTGGTGTAATAAATTATAAATTCTGGCAAGTAAATCCGGCTCCCATTCTGACAACGAATAGCGTTCAGATTTTTCGGCCATTTGCGTCAATAGTCCGATAGCGAACTCCGCTTTACCCGCCTGAAGCAACAGATCTGCCAACGCACAACGCCAGTAAAATTTATCTCTTATCTGTCCCGCAGAGCTGATGCCATCATTCAATAGAGCAACCGCCTTATTCAGATCTTTTGCTGCAGTTTTAGATGCTTCTTTGAGCGCGGTATCCCACGCATCTTCTATACCAGCGTTCGATTTCGAACCGCCTGCTGTAGCGCCACTCTCTGAGCCAACCATCACTTCGTTACTGATCCACATCTTCGCCTGATCATCGGCGAAGGGTGTTTTATCAGCAAAAGACAATTCCAGCACCTCAGGAATACGTTCAATAAATACTCTTGTTTCACGTATCACTGTTTGCGCAGCCGCCTCGTACTCACCACCCATGGCGCGCAAAACTTTAACCACCTTGAACTGACCGCTAATCCAGAAAGGTGACCGTGACAGAGTCTGTTCTAACTCGGGCAGCACCGTAGAGTATTCCGCACCTTCGATCTGTTTTTCGAAAAACTGCAGACGTGCCTCTGCCGGTGGATTTATCATTGTCACACCATCGGTTGCTGGGGGCGCCGACTCCACAATCATCCAGGTAACCATTCGCGCCAGGCGATAAGCGCGCGGGTCTGATAATTTATTGGCCGCCCAGAATGAAATCACTTTTTTCGATGTATCCTGAATTTCCCGCAGCACTTTTTTCGCGTCTGATTCTGACTCGACAGATCCGATCGATACTGTTTCTTTAGTGGCCGCCGGCCGTGGCCTGGACGCCTGTGCCGGGGGAGGACTGGCCTGGGGCGCCGCTACTTGAGCTGGCTCAGCCGCGGCTGGCGCGTTCTGCTCTGTAGTTGCCGGCGCGGCTTCGACTGCTGGAGCCGCCGCTTTCGCCAACGTGGCCTCCGCATCTCGTCGATAATTTTTCAGAGGCCGACTAAGATCGGTCACCATCGGCGCCTGATCACCCATTTTTTCAGCAAGCACGCCATCGAGCTGCTTGATACCATCGGCCGCATCGATCACAGCCTGCGCTTCATTATTGCCAGGTGGGTGTTCGGATACATAGGTACCCGCTTTTTCAGCCAGCCAGGTAATCGCTGTCTGCCTGGCTCGCATACGTTTTACAGGTGGGAACAGATCATCCCAGTGCGTTTCAGACATATCACTGAGTATTTTCAGCCCGGTAGCAAGACCCGAATAGCCTTCTTTAATCAAAAGCGCCTGGCACAGATACGCGCCTACGAGCAAATCTTTGGAAGTGTCTTTGAGTATTTTCGCAGAAAGGTCTGCGACATGAGGCCAGTCTACGGTGACTGATGAAAGCGATTCTTGCTTGGCGAGTTCAGCTTCAAGCTCTTCGAAAGCAGGATCGTAACGAACATTCTCACCACATGGGCTGCTATCACTAACAGGATCGAGACCCAATGAGGCTAACGGATGATTACTAACATCTATCACACGATATCACTCTCAACCCATTTGGGTCATTCGCTTTAATTAATATGAACGGTGTATTTTTGAGTATGCGTAGATTATGTAAGCTAGGCGCTGGAAGACTAACAGCCTGTCAATCACATCTGGCACCTGTGCAAGACTACTGAGATCAACAGACACTGTCAATTTAATTTCTAAATTATGAGAGAATGATCACAATGTGATACTTATACAACTACTAAGTAGTAGTAATGCACCAACATTTTGCGGGGCGCACAACATCGGCTCGCCTATATCAGTAACGCCTAATATCAATCAAATAGCCTATCTGAAACTGAATTCCTGAATATAACATCGAGCAAATAATGCAAACCCTTCTTTCAATCGTTGAGACTTCCCTGCATCCCAACTTCAGCGCTTTATATGAAAGCATGGATATCGAAGAATCCAGAACAAACTCTATGCGCAAGGCTATTGCCATGATAAAAAAACACCCACCTGATTTCATAGTATGTGAATTTATTTATGGATACGGCAATAATTATGCTGGTATCAATATAAGCAATCTTGATGTAATGCTTCACAGCCTGAAGCTTTACACAACCACAACCAGGGTAATCATCCTGGTAGAAAAAACAGAACGGCAATACGTAAACAAACTTGATGAAATATTTCCGCTGCACGCGGTGCTGGCGCAACCGGTGAGCGAGGCTGCAATGACTAAGGCACTGGCTTTGCCAGCAGATTAAGCGGCCAGCGTTGCAGCACCTGATAAGTCACACCGTCGACAGTATTGATTGATTCAACCAGAGTGAACTCATCCACGATCCAGTGGATCGGCGCGCAGCTGGTAGATTCAGGCAACACCGCTGCATTTTTGCACAGGCTGATATGGGCAATAAAATTGTCGCTGCCGCTTTTCTGCTCGGGTAGCGCTTTTGCCACCTCGCCTTCCAGCGACTCAACCAGCTGCTGCAGCGCAGGCTGCGGTGTTTTCAAACCCAGCCAGACAATGCGCGGCGCGACAAAATAACCAAAACCCTGCAGCTGTAACTCGAACTCGGCGTGTTCAACCGTGGCCAGTCGGGAGCACAACTCAGCCATCTGATCTTCAGCGACAGCACCCAGAAAGCGCAGAGTGAGATGTAAATTTTCAGGCTTCACCGGCTGCGCGCATCGCCCCGGATCATTGTGAAATTTCAGACCTTGCTGACAGGCGCTGATCTGGCCACGCACATCAGGCTCGGGCCAGAGCGCGAGAAAAAGACGACGGGATTTAGTATTC
>CAYRNH010000124.1:0-7456 GCA_964425515.1 uncultured Thiotrichaceae bacterium
TCGTGGCTGCCGGTCACCAGCAGCAGGATCGCAAAGCTGCCAGCCAGGCTGCTCATGCGACTGTCTTCAATATTGAGCCCTTGGGCAAACAGTAGCTGGCTGAGCTGATCGACAATGCCGGGGCGGTCTGCGCCGAGCGCGGTGATTACCATTTGTTCTGACATAGTGATGCTTTTCTATGAGAGCTAAACACTGGCGAAGTGTAAACAAAGCAGGCGCCGAAAAACAGGTCTGTTTTACCGGGGGTGCGGATCTGCTTTTGAAGTGTCCGGTAGTGCCGAGTTTTACTGCGGGTGTTTTAGCCGAGTTCGGTCAGCTCGCGACCGAGCAGGCTGGGGTCGTTCAAATTGAGCTCGAGCAGGCGACGCAGATGTTTCAGGCTGTTGATATCGATGTGCTTCCACTGCAGCCCCCAGAGGCCGTTGCCGACATGGGCGATTTTGACCCGTGCATGGATCGAGGCGTCTTCGCCCAGAAACAGGGCCACGGCGCAGGGGTTTCTGGTGTCGACCTCAAGGTTTTCGGGCGGCT
The DNA here is from genome assembly GCA_964425515.1 of uncultured Thiotrichaceae bacterium. Taxonomy (GTDB): domain Bacteria; phylum Pseudomonadota; class Gammaproteobacteria; order SZUA-229; family SZUA-229; genus JASBSR01. The sequence continues at coordinate 532 of CAYRNH010000124.1, forward strand.
CGACCAGCATCCCTTTGAGCGAGATATCCAGCAGGTTACAGCTCCATTCTTCATCGCCGCTCTGCATGAGGACTTCTGCCTGAAAAGGAACGCGGCTGTAATTACGGCGTTCCCCGGTTAGCTGGGTGTGGTTCATAGGGTTACATCTTTGTCTGTTGTAGCGATGAATCAAGTATAGTCGCTGGTTTCCGGCTTGCTGGAAAAAATAGACGTTCTGCACAGGCGGTATTTTCATTGAAATAAACGGTGAAAATTGCTTAACTGTGCGCCTCACTCCAGAGGCTCTGGCACACGTCAAAGCTTCATTTACCTGGGTATCCGATCTATGTTTCGAGGCAGTATGGTCGCGTTGGTCACACCAATGCACCCCGACGGCAATGTCGATTTTGAAAGTCTGGCAGGGCTGGTCGAATTTCACATCAAAAATGGTACCTCAGCGATCATCAGCGTGGGCACCACCGGTGAGTCCGCGACCCTGGACATGGACGAACACTGCGAGGTCATGCGTCGTACGGTTGAGATGGTGGCAGGGCGCATTCCGGTCATCGCTGGTACCGGCGCGAATTCTACCTGGGAAGCCATAGCGCTGACGCAATGCGCGCAGGCTGGCGGCGCCGATGCCTGCTTGCTGGTAACACCGTATTACAACAAACCGCCGCAACGTGGTCTGGTGCAGCATCATCGCGCGGTGGCCGAAGCCGTGGATATTCCCCAGCTTCTTTACAATGTGCCCGGGCGCACCGCCTGCGATATGCTGCCTGACGCCATCGTCGAGCTGGCAGCCGTACCCAATATTGTTGGCGTCAAAGAAGCGACCGGCGATATGAACCGTTTGCAGGAAATTCAGTCGAAGCTGTCGGCTGCTGGCATCAGTGACTTTGGTTTATACAGTGGTGACGATGCGACGGGCACCGAATTTATGCTGCGCGGTGGTCATGGTGTGATTTCAGTGACTAATAATGTTGCACCCAAAGCCATGGCCGAGATGTGCGCAGCGGCACTGGCGGGTGATCGCGTCACTGCAGAACGCATTAATCAAACATTGACAGGATTACATAAAAATCTGTTTCTGGAAGCGAGTCCCATTCCGGTGAAATGGGCGCTGGCGGAAATGGGCTTAATGCCAGCGGGTATTCGCCTGCCTCTGGTGCCTCTGGCAGAGCAATATCATCAGCCGCTACGCGAAGCTATGCATCAGGCGGGTGTCATTTAACAAATTGGGGTTTTCCATGCGTTTTAAATTTATTTTGATTGCCGTTGCTATAACGGCAATCGTTGCCTGTAGTTCGAGTGGTGAAGTACGTCGCCAGAAATATCTTGATGCTGATTATTACGGCCGGTTGGAGATGCCACCTGATCTGACTGAACCTTCTGCATCGCAGCAGTTATCAATACCCAAGCCGACTGATGCTGTGATGAAGAAATTTAAAGAGGATACCAAAAACGTTGGTAAGCCTGGCGCCAAAGCCGCGTCTGTGGAACCTGTGTTACCACCTCTTAAGGGCGTACAGCTTAAAACCGAAGCGGGCATGAGCTGGCTGGAAGTGGATAGTACGCCACAACAACTCTGGCCAAAGTTAGGCAAATTCTGGAGTGAAGAAGGGATCCCTGTCGTAAAAAGTGAACCTATGCTGGGCATAATCGAAACCGACTGGGTGAGCAAGTTACAGGCAAAACCCGATGACAGCTGGCTGAAAAAATTATTCAACAAGGCCGAGCCTGATCGCCTGGATAAATTCCGTATGCGAGTGCAGGCTGATGGCGCAGGCAAAACGCGCATCTATGTCAGCCAATCCGGTATGGAAGACGTGCAAGTTCAGGGCAGTGATTACCCGAGCTGGCGCGCGCGTCCCAGCGAAGCGGGTCTGGAGCAGGAAATCCTCAGTCGACTCGCGCTGTATTTAGGGCTTGATGAGCAGGACGCGAAAGTGGCGTTGGCAAATTATGGGCCTTATGCGTCGCACGTTATTTCTGTCGTTGATTATAATCCCAACGCAAATGAACCGGACAGTCTGAGTCCCAATATATACCTGAATGAAGGGATGGATGATGCATGGTTGCGTACAAGACGCGCACTGGATCGACTGGATGCGACTATTACTAAGTCTGATACCGAGAAACACCAGTACGATGTTTCCATCGCAAAACTGGAGTTACCCAAAGGAGATGACCCGGTAGCAGAGGACGACACAGAAAAACCGAGCTGGTTGATGAAGTGGTTCAAAGGTTCCGATAAAAAGAGCGCCGCCGAATCAGGCTCAAAATATAAGATTGTGCTGAGCGATGAAGGCAATCACAAGGTCAAACTCTCGATTCAGAAACCCGGTGGCGAGCCAATATCCGGTGCTCAGGCAGCGGAGTTCCGCAGGCGCCTGGTACAGGAACTGCAATAGTTGTGGTAGTACTGATGAATACTGTTTAGTCCGCAAATGAACGCCAATAAACGCGAATGTAAATAATGCATCAACCATTCTATGATCTTATTTAGGCCAGTCACATAGATTTCTCTATCGCAACAAGCCTTTGCAATCACAACAGCTTTAATATTATTTGCGTTTATTTGCGTTCATTAGCGGACTAAATATTGACTTTCGATTATCAGGCTTTGCGTTTATCTTTTTCGATCAGCGCGTAAGCAGAATGGTTATGGATTGATTCAAAGTTTTCTGAAGCGACGCTGTAAGCCAGAATGCGTTTGTCATTGTTAAATTTGGCGGCAACATCGCGCACCATGTCTTCAACAAACTTCGGATTGTCATACGCGCGTTCAGTCACCACTTTTTCGTCCGGGCGTTTTAGCAGGCCATACAGTTCGCACGAAGCCTGGGCTTCGACGATGTCGATAATTTCTTCGATCCAGATAAATTCTTCAGTGCAAATATCCACCGTTACGTGTGAGCGCTGGTTGTGTGCGCCGCGATCTGAAATTTTCTTCGAGCATGGGCACAGGCTGGTGACCGGTACCACGACACGGATCGTGATATTGTTTTTGTTTTTTACACGCTCGCCGATAAAAGTGACTTCGTAGTCCATCAGACTTTGCACACCTGAAGCGGGGGCTTTTTTGTTGATGAAGAAACGAAACTTCATTTCGATATGACCGATCTCTGCGTCGAGCAGACTGGTCATTTCAGACAACATCACCTTGAATGAATCGACGGTGATTTCCCATTCGTGATTGTTCAGGATTTCCACAAAGCGCGACATGTGCGTGCCTTTGAAATCTTTTGGCAGTGCCACATACATATTGAAATTAGCGACCGTGTGCTGCAACTTGCCTTCACGGTCTTTCACCTGGATCGGGTGGTGGATGTCCTTGATGCCGACCTTGTCGATATTGATCGCGCGGTGGTCATGGCTGCTCTGCACATCGACCATGTCTTCGGCTGCGGTCGGTTTTGCATCGATTACTTCGTTCATAGCTGGTTCTCTTCGCTGTATCTAACGCAGGCGCGATCGGTTTCCCATAAGGTCACGGCACTCACCTGAATGGTGTCACTGTTGAGTCGCGACGATATTTCTTTAAACATGTACGCGGCGATATTTTCTGCTGTCGGATTTACGTCTTTAAACGGTTCGAGATCGTTGAGATAACGATGGTCGAGCTCATCACCCACAGCATTGGCGGCATTTTTCATCTGTTTGAAGTCTACGCCCATGCCGATCTCGTCGAGCGATGTGGCGACGGCTTCAAGTTCAAGTTTCCAGTTGTGACCGTGCATGCGGCTGCACGCGCCCGGATAACCGCGCAGAGTGTGCGCAGAGGCAAATTCAGTGACAACTTTGAGCTGGTATCGTGCGGCCATAGATTTCGTTTTCGTAAGAATAATACTTGAGTAAAACAGTAGGATTTTAATGGAAGCGGGCTATATAAGCAATTCATCATTTATATAGCTGCGCACGCGCGCCAGTATGCCGGCGGCGTCCAGGCCCCATTCGCCCAGCAGTGCCGAGGCCTCACCGTGTTCGACAAAACGGTCGGGAAAGCCCAGATGCAGGCGTTTGATCGCCTGGCCATGCTGATCCAGATATTCGCTCACCGCACTGCCAGCACCGCCGGCAATGGCGTTGTCTTCCAGCGTGACAATGAGCCTGTGGTCGGCGGCGATCCGGTCGATACAGGCCGCATCCAGCGGTTTCACGAAGCGCATGTTCACCAGCGTGGCATCGAGTTGTTCGGCGACGTCGCGCGCTGTTTGTAACAAAGTGCCGAACACCAGTAGCGCGATGTCTTTGCCCTCGCGGCAGACTTCAGCCTTACCAAACTCAATTGCCTGCAGCGACGAGTCTGCCAGGGGTTCATGCACGCTTCCGCGCGGATAGCGCACGGCGCAGGGACCGTCGTGTAAAAAGCCGCTGGTCAGCATGGCGCGAGTTTCTTTCGCGTTCGCCGGTGTCATCACTACCATGTTGGGAATGCAGCGCATGAAGCTGATGTCGTAAGCGCCGGTATGCGTTGGCCCATCGGCACCGACCAGGCCCGCACGGTCGATCGCGAACAGCACCGGCAGGTTTTGCAGCGCAACATCGTGGATCAGCTGGTCGTAAGCGCGTTGTAGAAAAGTCGAATAGATCGCCACCACCGGTTTCAGGCCTTCGCAGGCCATGCCGGCTGCCAGGGTGACTGCGTGTTGCTCGGCGATGCCGGTGTCGAAATAACGCCTGGGAAAACGCTGCGAAAACTCGACCAGACCCGAGCCTTCACGCATCGCCGGGGTAATCCCGACCAGGCGTTCATCGGCCGCCGCCATGTCGCACAGCCAGTCGCTGAAGACTTCAGTGTAAGTGGGCTTGCCTGGTTTGGCTTTATTGCGTGCTTCGCCGGTCGAGGTGTCGAACGAACTCACACCGTGGTATTTGCTGGGATCATCTTCCGCTGGCGAATAGCCTTTGCCCTTGCGCGTGACCACGTGCAAAAAACGCGGCCCGCGTTGTTGCGCCAGATTACGCAGTGTGGGTATCAGGGTGTCCAGATCATGCCCGTCGATGGGGCCGAAATAATTAAAGCCCAGTTCTTCGAACATGGTGCCGGGTGCGACCATGCCTTTAATATGTTCTTCGGTACGGCGTGCGAGTTCATGCGCGGGTCCGGGTATGTTTTCCAGCACACGCTTGCCACCTTCGCGGATGGTAGCAAACAGACTGCCCGACAGCAGACGCGTGAGATGATTCGAGAGACCACCGACATTTTCTGAAATCGACATATCGTTGTCGTTCAGAATCACCAGCAGATCAGCATCGCTGTCACCGGCATGGTTCAGGGCTTCGAACGCCATGCCCGCGGTCATGGCGCCGTCGCCAATCACCGCGATCGATTTTTTGCTCAGCCCACGCTGACGATCGGCGATGCTCATGCCCAGCGCGGCCGAGATCGAGGTGCTGGAATGGCCGGTGCCAAAGGCATCGTATTCACTTTCGTTGCGTTTTGGAAAACCGGCGATGCCACCACGCTGGCGCAAACGGGCCATGTCTTTTCTGCGCCCGGTAAGAATTTTGTGCGGATAGGTCTGGTGGCCGACATCCCAGACCAGATGATCCTGTGGTGTGTTGAATACATAGTGCAGGGCAACGGTGAGTTCGATCGTGCCCAGACCGGCAGCGAGATGGCCGCCGGTATTCGCCACGCTGGCGAGCAGAAAACTGCGCAGCTCGCGTGCCAGTTGCGGCAGTTGTGCCTGATCCAGTCGACGCAGATCGTCCGGATTTTGAATCGCATCGAGCAGCGGGCGTGGCGTGTTGTCAGGCATCAGAAATTGCGCTCGACAATATAGGCCGACAGCTCGCGCAGGGTTTGCGCGCGCGCGCCCATGGGCGCGATGTGCGCCAGCGCCAGCTGGTGTTGTTCCAGCGCGCGCTGTTTAGACGCTTCCAGTCCCAGTACCGAAGGGTAGGTGGGTTTTGCCTGTTTAATATCAGACCCCTGTGGTTTTCCCAGGGTCTCAGTGTCGCCGATGACATCAAGAATGTCATCCACGATCTGAAACGACAGCCCCACGCAGTGTGCATACTGGTCGAGCATGTCCAGCTCGGCGGCGCTGGTGTCAGGATTGCACATGGCGCCGAGCAGGATGCTGGCGCGGATCAGAGCACCGGTTTTCAGGCGGTGCATGGCTTCGAGCTGGTCGAGATCGAGGTCGATGCCGACCGAGGCCAGGTCTACTGCCTGACCGCCAGCCATGCCATGCGCACCACTGGCGCGGGTGAGCAGGCGCAGCATGCTGATTCGGGTGTCGGCGGGTACGTGATCGCAGTACTGATCGGTCAGAATTTCGTAGGCCAGCGCCTGCAGGGCATCGCCAGCGAGGATCGCGGTCGCCTCGCCAAAAGCGCGGTGGCAGGTGGGTTGGCCGCGACGTAGATCGTCGTCATCCATGGCTGGCAGATCATCGTGGATCAGCGAATAAGCATGGATCATTTCCACCGCGCAGGCAGGCATATCGAGGCTGGCATTATCCATGCCCACGGCTTCACCGGCGGCGTACACCATGGCCGGGCGAATGCGCTTGCCGCCACCGCCGAGTACCGAATAGCGAATCGCTTCGGCGAGGTTGTGCTCTGGCGGGTCATCTTGTGGCAGGCAGCGGTCGAGCGCGAGATCAACGCGCTGCTGATACCCTTTCAGCTTCGCTTCAAAAGGCAGTGATGCTGACATCAGTCATCCAGCTCGAAGTTCTTTTCCAGAATGCGGCCGCTTTTTTCCACCAGCTCGGTGACCTTGAGCTCGGCCTTTTGCAGCGCCTGCTGGCACTCGGTGGTGAGCGCGATGCCTTTTTCAAAACGTTTCAGACTGTCTTCCAGGCTGAGATCGCCCTGTTCCATCTCTTCCACCAGTTGTTCCAGCTCGGCGAGGGCTTTTTCAAAATTCAGCGGTTTTTTCGCAGCCATGGGGTTTCCAGTATTTTCACGCGGGGACGGTACGTTAGCG
>CAYRNH010000125.1:0-7423 GCA_964425515.1 uncultured Thiotrichaceae bacterium
GTGATATAGGTGAGCATTCTCGCCTTACGACTACGAACTTCCAGTGGCAGGCTCAGACTGAGTGCACCAATGATGCCGCCACACATGCCAACGCAGTGTACGGTGCTGAACAGGCCGAGTAAAAAAGCTGCAGTTAAGGTGGTGGGTTCGCCCATATTTATATCAGATCAGTACGGGGCTCAATAGCCTCCTGTGCCTCCAGGTGGCGGGCTCGGCATGGTCGTTGCGCCATTGATTCGTTTGTCGCATTCTTCCGGTGATTCGTTTTCCAGGCATCTGGAATACTGCTGACCTTTGGTTTCAATTTTGGGTTTGCTGGTTGTACCGCTGGTGCCGGCATAGATAGTACAGGCTGATAGCTGAACAATACCGAAGGCAAGCAGGCAAAGTAGAAGTGAGCGATTCATAACAGTCTCCACGCAGGTGCGAATAACATCATATCAGGATCCGGACCAGGATGACCTGTCTTTTCCATTGTTCATATTCGACACAAGCTTTTCATTATTAATTATTAGTTATAAATTATTCATTGATTCTAACAGCCCACATATCGTGCTCATCTGTTTCGACGATGCGCACGGTGATTAAATCACCCGCCTGCAACTCACTACTGATTTCATCGTGAGCCACAAACACCATGCCGTCGATATCGGGCGCATCGGCGAAACTGCGCGCAACAATGCCTTCGTCGTCGATGTCATCAATCAATACCTGTTGCACGCTGCCGATTTTATTTTTCAGTCGCTGCGTGCTGATCTCGGCCTGTTTTTCCATGAAACGCGCCAGCCGTTCCTGTTGTATCTCGGGCGGCACCGGGTCGGCGAGTTCGTTGGCTTTTGCGCCTTCAACAGGGGAATAGGCAAACGCGCCGACGCGGTCAAGTTGCGCAGCATCGAGAAAATCCAGCAGCTCCTGAAACTCGGCTTCGGTCTCGCCGGGAAAGCCGACGATGAAGGTACTACGCAGAGTTAATTCCGGGCAGTCTTTACGCCACTGCTGGATGCGCGCCAGCGTGTTTTCACTCGAGGCCGGGCGTTTCATTGCTTTGAGAATACGTTTGTTGGCGTGCTGAAACGGAATGTCGAGATAAGGCAGAATTTTTCCTGCGTTCATCAGGGGAATGACTTCATCGACATGCGGGTAAGGATAGACATAATGCAGACGCACCCAGACCCCGAGCGAGGACAGCGCTTCGCACAGTTCGGTCATGCGGGTTTTCACCGGCCGGCCGTTGTAAAACTCGGTTTTGTATTTAACATCAACCCCGTAGGCACTGGTGTCCTGCGAAATCACCAGTAACTCTTTTACCCCGGATGCGACCAGGCGCTCGGCTTCGAGCAACACATCGCTCACCGGCCGGCTCACCAGATCGCCGCGCATCGACGGGATAATGCAGAAGGTGCAGCGGTGGTTGCAGCCTTCCGATATTTTCAGATAGGCGAAATGTTTTGGCGTCAGGCGGATGCCCTGCGGCGGCACCAGATCCATGAACGGGTCGTGCTGTGCCGGCAAATGCTGGTGTACCGCCTGCATCACCTCGTGGGTGGCGTGCGGGCCGGTCACCGCGAGCACGTTGGGGTAGGCGTTTTTGACAATATTGCCCTTGGCGCCAAGGCAACCGGTGACGATCACCTTGCCGTTTTCGTTCAGTGCCTCGCCGATCGCATCCAGCGATTCTTCCACCGCGGCATCGATAAAACCGCAGGTGTTGACCACCACCAGGTCGGCGCCTTCATAATCGGGCGAGATCAGATAACCTTCGGCGCGCAACTGTGTGAGAATATGCTCGGAATCGACCGTGGCCTTGGGGCAGCCGAGGCTGACAAAACCAACACGGCCGGGCGTATTTTTAGCTGGAGTAGACATGGCGTGATTGTACCTTAACTGACGACCGCCAACTTTAAACATGAGTGATTACGAAGAAAGATTTGGCTCGCTGGCCAGAGTGTATGGTGAAACCGAGCTGTCACAGATCCGCCATAGCCATATCTGTATTGTGGGTATCGGCGGTGTTGGCTCCTGGGCGGCAGAAGCGCTGGCACGTAGCGGTGTCGGTGAGCTGACCCTGGTCGATGGCGATACTATCTCGCGCAGCAACAGCAACCGCCAGATTCATACCCTGGAATCCACCCTCGGCAAACCCAAGGTCGAAGTGATGCGCGCGCGTGTGCTGGATATCAATCCTCAATGCCAGGTGCACACCATCGAACATCATATTGATGATGATAATCTGCGCCAGATACTCGAAGCAGGTTACGATGGCGTCATCGACGCGATTGACAGTATCAAGTTCAAGGCCGCGATGATTTATTGCTGCAAGCGCAACAAGGTCCCGATCGTCACCACGGGCGGGGCAGGTGGTCTCACCGATCCCACGCTGATCGAAATAAAAGATTTGACCAAAACCTGGAACGATCCGCTGGCAGCGAGCGTGCGTTCGCGTTTGCGTTTTAAATACAATTACAGCCGCAACCTGCAACGCAGTTTTGGTGTGCCCTGTGTATTTTCATCGGAGCAGCAACGTTATCCGGACAAAGATGGTCAGCCCGGCTATCGAAAGCCCGGTGTTTCTGGTTTATCACTGGACTGTAACTTTGGTTATGGTTCTTCGGTGATGGTCACGGCCAGTTTTGGTTTTGCTGCGGCCAGTTGCATGATCGAACGCGTGCTACGCGAGCACAGACTCGCCCTGGCAAAGCGGACACTAAAGGATGGTTGAGCGGTTATAAAACTACTCGGTGGGACAGCATTCAGTGTAAGACTGAATACCTTTTTTATTCTCATACCAGCCGGCCGACAGATTAATCATCCGCACAGCAAATAACATCACCGGTACTTCGATTAACACGCCGACGACAGTGGCCAGTGCGGCGCCCGATTCAAAACCAAACAGCGCGATCGCGGTGGCGACGGCCAGTTCGAAAAAATTGCTGGCGCCGATCAGTGCAGATGGGCCGGCAACGCAGTGCGGTGACTTCACCGCGCGGTTGAGCAGATACGCCAGCGCGGAATTAAACAGTACCTGCAGCAGTATCGGTATCGCCAGCAGTAAAATGATCAGCGGCTGTTTGATGATCTGTTCGCCCTGAAAACCAAACAGTAATATCAGGGTAGCGAGCAACGCGCTCAGCGACCAGGGGTGTAGTTTGTTTAATGTATTCTGCAGGCGCTGTTGACCACCGTTGTTCAATACATGTCTGCGCCACAGTGTTGCGATGATCAGCGGCACCACGATGTATAAAACTACCGAGAGCAGTAATGTGTCCCAGGGAACAGTGATTGATGATATTCCGAGCAGCAGAGCCACGATGGGCGCGAACGCGAACACCATGATGACATCATTCAGTGCCACCTGTGACAGGGTAAAGTGCGGCTCACCGCGGGTGAGGCCGCTCCAGACAAACACCATGGCGGTGCACGGCGCGGCAGCGAGCAAAATCAGTCCGGCGATATAACTGTCGATCTGGTCTGCGGGCAGCCAGTCGCGAAATACATAGCCGATAAAAAACCAGCCCAGCAATGCCATCGAGAATGGTTTCACCGCCCAGTTCACAAACAGGGTGACGCCAATGCCGCGCCAGTGCTCGCCAACATTTTTTAGCGCATGCAGATCGATCTTCAGCAGCATGGGAATAATCATCAGCCAGACCAGCAGCGCGACCGGTAAATTAATCTGAGCGATTTCGATGGCAGCGAGTGTGTGAAACGCACCAGGCACGACAAAGCCCAGCGCGATACCGGCAACAATGCAAAGTGCAACCCAAAGCGAGAGATAGCGTTCGAATACGCCCATCGCAGCGCCGGTGGATTTTTTCGCAGTGGTTTCACACTGAATAGTCATCAGGCTGATGCTCTTGCAGAAATATTTAAACGTTGCAGCAGGTCCTGAACGCGCGCTTTGATGTCATCGCGGCTGGCGCGGAACACATCCATGATTTCATCTTCGCTGCCCGTGGCTTTGGCTGGATCATCCAGTGGCCAGTGTTCCTTGTTCGTACCCGCAGGGAGTACCGGGCAGTGTTCGTCGGCATGACCGCAGACCGTGACCACCAGGTCGGCCTGTTCGAGCATGGCGTCGGTCACTTTGGTTGATTCCTGGTTTGAGATATCCAGCCCGGCTTCCTGCATCACAGCGATCGCGCGCGGATTTTTACCGTGAGCTTCGATGCCGGCAGACTGAATGCTGTACAGCGGGCTGCCGAGCCAGCGCGCCCAGCCTTCGGCCATTTGCGAGCGGCAGGAATTACCGGTGCACAAAAATAAAATATTGAAAGGTGTGTTCATGCGCAGCACTCCAGGCCAGGGCGGTTGGCCATGGCGTTCAGTAGTTTGTTGTCGGAAACAAAAGGTTCGGTTTTACGCACACCCTCCAGCGTGGTTTGCAACGTGTGCAACATCCATGCATCGAGTTCAGGGTTGACGCGGTAATGCATCCAGGTGCCGTTGCGTCTCGCCACCAGCACCCCGGCCTCGCGCAGCTGCGCCAGGTGGCGGGAGATTTTCGGCTGTGACAGATTCAGCGCGTGGGTCAGTTCGCAGACACACAGTTCGCCTTCGGCCTGCATCAGCATCAGGCAGCGCAAGCGGGTGCTGTCGGCCAGCATTTTGAAAAAAGTATCGGTATCGTTGAGCATGGTGCGAAATATACGCCAGATCATATATATGGTCAATCATATATATGAAGGCAGGGTGAGAATCATAGCCAGAACAGGGCTGGCTCGTTGGCGCGAGTAGCGCTAGTGTGTATTAGGGGTCAGAATACCAGCGAACTACAGGCGGTAATTAACCGGGAGGCGGGTATTCCTGGTCGTTAGAATTCGTAAGCGCCCATGGATGGCGGTGAATTAAAGTTGTGTCCGGCATAATCCACGGTTACTCCTGTGCCAATTGCACCCAGCATGCGACACTGTGAGCCGGATAGCAGAGTGAATACACCTGTACTCGCGCTGGTCAGGCCTACTTGAGTACCATCGACTCCATTCACTTCAAAGCCGGTTCCTGCGGTGAAATCCGCGAGCGTATCGTATGCGATGGTGTTGTAACCAATCATGCCAGTGCTGGTGTTGTAGCAGTTGTTGTCAACGGTTCCGCCAGTCAGGGGTGAGGCAATATACAGGTGCGTCATCGCGGCGCTGTTGTAGAAAATATTGTTCTGTATTTTTGCCTCGCCAGCCTGATTGAACACTGCAAGATTGATCGCTGTGTTATCGCTAAAAGTGTTTTGAAAAATATCAAAACCGGTACTGTTGGGAACATTGAAACTGACGCCATAGCTGCGATTATCATAAATCAGCGAGGAGGTGAGCTGAAGCCCGAGCGTGGTTGCGTTTGCATCGGCAACATTGATACCGATATTGTTTGCGTTCACGCTAGTGCGATTGATGCTGACGGTGCCAATATCACCGCCGAGTCGTATGCCGTCCCCAGCCGAGTTCGATATGGTGTCACGCTGCAGCTGAATGCCGGACATGGCGCCGGCACCGGTGTCAGCAATAACACGAATCCCCTGACCTTCAGAACCATAGCGTTGTCCACTCCAGCCTGTGCCTGAACCGGTGATGATCAGGCCATCAACGCTCACATCGGAAATTGAACTGCCGGTTGTGCCACTGTTGGAAAGCACCGAGATTTCAACCCCGGCGAAGCCGGCTTTATCAATACTTGAGTTGCTGATGGTGATAGCGGAGGCGGTTTGATTGCTGGCAAATGTTTGCGGTGAAATGCCGCTGTCAAAAATATCGCTGACGTTGACATTATCGATCAAAATATTTGAACATGAATTATCGCATTCAATACCGTTGCCCGCATACAGTGGACCGGCAGCGATAGTGGCGCCGCCACCCTGTGTCACAATAACTGACGTGACCGTACAATGATGGCAGTTTACCAGGTCGATGCCGTTCAGGCTGAAACGTTGAATCTGCACATGACTGATATTAATGTTTGAGGCGTTTTCAGAATATATCCCGAATTGTTTTTTGCTTGCGCGATACTGGTTGCCTGGTGGGTTAGTAGCGACCTTGATATAAATAGTATCAGGGTATGCGTAGCTAAATGAACCATCGCTCGCAGTTGTTAGTGTGGTCGTGTAATCGCTGTTCCAGGGTACAAAATTTAACAGGACGCCATTTTCTGAAACATTGCCCAGGCCTTCGCCAGCAGCCAGAGAAACAGTCTGGCTGTATATATTGTTACCCAGTGAAATCCAGCTAGCAGCATCGAGTGTGATCGAGCCATCGATGACAGGCAGCGCGCCACTTCCGTAAGCATCAACACTCAGGTTGGACGTGGGCAAGTCGAGTTCTTCATGCCAGGTATCGCCACGTTTTAGATATATAGTTGTGCCTGGTAACAGGTTCGAGCTGGAGATTTTTCCCAGGGTTTTCCAGGGTGCAGAAGCAGAGCCAGTGTTTGAATCATTGCCATTGATGGCGTCAAGGTAAAAGGTGGGACCTGATGTAGCGTTAGAGCCTCCACCAGAGCAGGCCGTGACCGCAATTAAAAACGAAAGGGTTAATGCGACCAGGAATGATCTCATGTAGATTATTGCAGCCGTGCTTATGTATTTAGAAGTGAAATGTTAGCATTTTTCGCAGCGAATTAAATAATGCATGAATCTGCGGGTTTTTGCTATGATCCAAATGATGTCAAGACAGGCGCCAGGATATGCGCCAGAATACCGTCTTTCCCGTTTGTCCCGAGCGACACAAGACTGATCCCATGCTGCGCCTGACCGAAATAAAACTGCCGCTTGATCATGCCGAGCCTGATCTCAAAAACGCGTTGCTGCAAAAATTGCGCATCCAGCCGGATGCTTTGCTGAGCTTTACCGTGTTTCGCCGTGCGGTCGATGCACGCAAGCCCGCGGCCATAATCCTGAGTTATAGTCTGGACGTAGAACTGGCCGATGAAGATACCGTACTCGCGCAGTTTGAACACGATCCGCATGTCAAACTCGCACCCGACATGCGCTATCAGTTTGTCGCGCAGGCAGAGAACAAAATCGAACAACGCCCGGTGGTGATCGGCACCGGGCCCTGCGGTCTGTTCGCCGGTTTGCTGCTGGCGCAAATGGGCCTGCGGCCAATTATTCTGGAACGCGGCAAGCCGGTGCGCGAACGCACCAAAGATACTTTTGGTTTATGGCGCCAGCGCGTGCTCAACCCGGAATCCAATGTGCAGTTCGGCGAAGGCGGTGCCGGTACTTTTTCCGATGGCAAGTTGCACAGCCAGATCAAGGACCCAAAACATTATGGCCGCAAGGTGCTGACCGAATTTGTCAAAGCCGGGGCACCGGAAGAAATTCTATATCTTAATAAGCCACACATCGGTACCTTCCGCCTGGTCGGTGTGGTGGAAAAACTGCGCGCCACCATCGAATCGCTCGGTGGTGAATTTCGTTTTTACAGCCGGGTCAGCGATC
>CAYRNH010000126.1:0-7384 GCA_964425515.1 uncultured Thiotrichaceae bacterium
AAGCAAGAGTGTATTGAAATAAGAAAAGATTTCACCACAGAGACACAGAGGACACAGAGAAAAGATCAATCTGTGTTAAAAAATAAAGTTTTCTCCGTGTCCTCTGTGTCTCTGTGGTGAAGTTTGTGCTTTTAATATAAAGAGGCTCGCGATGAAATTCAGTATTTATCGTTTCAATCCGGAGACTGACAGCAAGCCGAGCATGCGTGAGTATGAACTGGATGATATCGAGCCAGGGACGATGTTGCTCGCGGCATTATTGCGCATTAAGGATGAACAGGATGAAACCCTGAGTTTTCGCCGCTCATGCGGTGAAGGCGTTTGCGGTTCGGATGGCATGAACATCAACGGCATGAATGGCCTTGCCTGTATTACTCCTTTATCGTCATTGAAACAACCGATCGAAGTGCGGCCACTGCCGGGTATTCCTGTGGTGCGTGATCTGATTGTAGACATGGAGCAGTTTTATCAGAACTATCGTGATGTGAAGCCATATCTGATCGTGAATGATCCGATGCCCGAAGTCGAGTTACCGCAAACGCCGACGCAACGGGAAAAACTGGATGGTCTTTATGAGTGCATCCTGTGCGCCTGCTGCACAACACAGTGTCCATCGTTCTGGTGGAATCCGGATAAATTTTTAGGTCCTGCGGCATTGTTGCAGGCGGCACGGTTTCTCGAAGACAGCCGCGATCAGGCTACCGAAGAACGTCTGGCTGATCTCGAAGGCCCGTTCAAACTGTTTCGTTGCCATACCATCATGAATTGTGTACAGGTCTGCCCCAAAGGGCTGAACCCGACCGAAGCGATCGGTAATATCAAAAAGATGATGGTCAGGCGCTCCTTGTGACATCATGACATCAGAGTCACTACCGCAATTACGCTGGCGTTGCCGACGCGGTATGCTGGAGCTTGATCTACTACTCAATGATTATTTGAGCCAGCATTTTGAGCAGCTCGATCGGGAGCAGCTGGCCTTGTTTGAATCCCTGCTCGATTATCCCGACCCGGTGCTGCTTGATCTTCTGCTAGGTAACATGCAGGCCAGTGACACCCGGCTGGCGGAGTTCGTTGCTACTATTCAGATTGCGAAAAAGCCTGAATGAAAAATCTATATCTGGAGAAAGTTCGTAGCCGAATGCCGAGCTATCAGTAAAGCGACCGGGATTGATAATATAAGAAAACTCTAATACACTATCGACCATATCCATTAACCGAGGTAAGTATCATGAGCATCGACCGCATAGTCATCGCATTCGCCGGGTTTGTCGTTTTATTGAGTCTGGCCCTGGGCTCGAGTGCCAGTCCGCTATTCATGAGCGAATACTGGTTGCTTCTCACCGCTTTTGTCGGGCTCAATCTATTTCAGTCTGCGTTCACAGGATTTTGTCCGCTGGCGCTTATTCTCAAGGCGTTGGGCAAAAAACCGGGCGCTGCCTTCTGAGAGACTGAGTAGAAGCTGCAACAAAAAAGCCGCGTCACCGCGGCTTTTTTGTTGCGTGGGCATTGCTGGCCAAGACTAGAGTTCGACATCTCGTAACTGGCGGGCAGCGTCTTCCGGGCTGATGGTGCTGACGAACAGGCCAGAACCGAGTTCAAAACCGGTGGGGATGCTGGTGCGGGGGCAGATCTCAAGATGCCAGTGGTAGCTCGCAGTGTAGTCGTCGCCAGCTTCACCATGTGGTTGTGAATGCAGGAAAAAATTATACTGCGCCCCACCGATCACATGATCGAGTCGGGCCATGGTGTTTTTCATTACCTGTCCCAGATCTTCGAGATCATCATCGGAAGTATTTATGAAATCACTTTCGTGGTGTAGTGGCAGAATATGTACTTCCCATTCATAGCGGCTGGCAAACGGCTTGATAGCAATAAATTTCTTGCCACGCTCGATCACATACTGACCGACATCAATCTTGCGTCGGATCTGGCCTGACTCGCGGTCATAGATCGTGGCTTCGAACGTCAGCGCTTCGTCGATCAGGGTACAAAAAATACACTGATGATGTTTCTGGTAATAAGTGTGGCTGTGCTGAATTTCATTGTAGACATTTTCCGGTATCACCGGCATGGCGATAATCTGGCTGTGCGTGTGTTTGATACTGGCACCCGCGGCTTCGCCGAAATTTTTGAAAACTAAAACATAACGAATGCGCTTATCGTTATTGTAAAGTTCCTGCATACGCTGGCGATAGGTCTGGAACAGCATCTGCAAATGCGAAACTTCCATTTCATGTACACGAATACCGTGGCTGGAATGATCGATGATCACTTCATGACGACCGTAGCCTTCGATCGCCTGTTGCAGGCCAAAGTTAATACCGGCATCACGACGATCATCGCCCAGTACTGGATAGAGATTTTCGACAATACGAATTTGCCAGTCCTGTTCTGAAGGCCGCGCCATAATTGTTGGCGGGGTTTTGTCTTCATTGCCCTTGCAGAACGGGCATTGCGCAACATGATCAACAGGTGCTTCTTCGATGCGTTTTTCGGCAGTGCGCGGACGCATGCCGCGCGCAGTGGCGACCAGCACCGATTCGCTGGGTGATACCGGGTTGATGCGTATTTCTCTTACATTTGAATCTTTGTCTGACACTATTAACTCCAGAATAAAAATATATCTAATACATTGAAAGGCTTTGCGTTATTCGCTCACCTGGGTTTTCACTGAACCAGTACTATCGTCACTGGTGGGTGGTGTTGTTTTTTCGCGTTCATGCTGAAGCAGCAGGGCCATTAACCAGATGCCCTGGGCAGTGGCATGAAATTCACTTTTTGTGCTTGCATAGCGGGGCAGGGTGCTGCTCCAGCCGATCAGTTTTGTGTCGCTGAGTGTTAGCACTGGCTGTAAATCATTCCAGCCACCGTCAGGATTTTGTGCCTCGATGATACGTTGGATCCAGATAGGTTTGATGGCGTCAAAGTTTCCAGCTTCCGCAAGTCCAAGCACGCGTTGTATATATGAGTCTGTCACCCGAAAATCATAGGTGAGTTCATTGACAATTTTTGCCTGTAATGCTTTTGACAGTGTCGCGAGCTGGGCGCTGTCACCACAGGAGCGTTCCTGCATCAGTCGCACCGACATCAACTGATGGGTTACACAGCGTGGATGCAAATAGTGCAGGCCGCAGAAATTGGCCTTGAGTTGTTTCCGGATAATCGGTTCTTTCCCAAGATCTTTATCACAGGAGAGAGCATAGACAAAGAAAATCTGATACGGATGATAACTGCTGAACATCAAAATATCAGGTACTAGCGGCCGATAAAATTTATCGAAGTAGGGTGTCCAGATGTTAGTTGGGTTGGGATCCAGATAGCGGGTTTTATACTGTTGAAATATATTCGTGAGTTCTTTGTTATCACCGATGTCTGAGGCTTCTTTCACCATCCACCACAATGCAGGATTTCGGGTATCTTTGATTGCGGGGTAATTTGTATTTAGCCATTGTACCGAATTGTAGAACGTCTGTTTAATTTGCGCGTTGTCTGGCCAGGCGACGACCTTGTTGTTGGCGTGATACTGATAGCTATAATACAGGCCGACGAGAATCAGGATAAAAGCCAGAAATGCCAGCAGTTTTTTCAGGATTACCTGTCTTATGTGTTTCATCATGGCGCGTTTCATCTGATGTGGTTGATGGTTGCCTGATAAGCTGATTTCAGGCGCCGGGCTACGCGCTCGATAATCGTGCGGCGATAATACTGATTATCCTGCGCTGAGATGTTGTCCTGGTTATCATGGTATTTGTGTTTTATCCAGGCGTTGTAGTCAAACTGTTTTGCCAGTTTGTAGTAAAAATGGTTCAGCGGGTGAAAGCCGTTTTTATATATAACGCTGGCGCCAAAATCAATAATGCACGGCTGCTGATTGGCTCCAACCATAAGATTATCCTTTTTCTTAAGATCCATATGTGCGACCTGTTTGCGGTGCATTTCTTTAATTTGATCGAGCAGGTGATTAAAAAAAATATCGGGTGACTCGGGCCTGCGTTCACGAATCGGCCTGGCATCAATATATTCGAGCATCAGATAGGTATTTGCCAGCATGCCGTAACATTTTGGGCAGGCAGAAAACCCTTCGAGCTGTTGATACACTCTGTGTTCGTGTCTGAGCATCAGGGTGTGAATAAATTTTATCAAACCTCTGCCGTGAGGAACCTTGATCACAAGATGGTGCTGATCGTCTTTATATTCCAGCGTCTTGCCCTGATAACCTGCAGCCAAAATGTGTTTATTGTCACGCAGGCTATTTTCAACCCATAGCTTTAGCGCTGGTTCGTCGAGTCCCTGGACCATGTCGATCGCAGTATTGAGTCCTCAGGCCAGTTTTGTGTAGAGCAGGTACAGGCACCATATCAGGTAGGCCACAATGACAGGTTCGCCATTCTGCATCAGACTTTGTTTGAACGACCAGTGACTGCTGGTGCTGCCTGCCCGGTTGCGAAAGCTGGGGATCAGCGCATGAATATTGCGGCTCCAGGTTTCCCATTGCTCACCAAAATAATTGTGCAGTTTATTATCTTCGTATGAAATGGCAGCTGGATAATAAAACAGTAATAGTGCCACCATTAATATGGGTGACCACCACAGGCCTGATGCCAGAGCAAAGCCGGACACCACCAGTATGTTGCCAACGTACAAAGGATGGCGCACAAAGGCATAGGGCCCGTCTGTTGCCAGGATTTTGTTTTTCTTCACATGGCCCGAAGCCCACATGCGAATGGCTTCGCCGATGACGATCAGCACCAGGCCGGCATAGAGCAATCCCAGTTTGGGCTGTCCCAGCCAGCTTACCAGCAGGACAAAAAGTACGGCAAACCACTGGCGCGAAGCCTCGTGATACTGCAGCTTGCGGATGTATTTATAAGGGCCGGTAACTTCAGGTAATGAATCAGTGCGTGACATGTGTTGTATTGTTCTAATGGTCTGGTTAGGGTGCGCTATAGTATATCAGCTGTGGTGGACAATCGTTTAGCTCTAATCCGGCTTTGGCTTTGCTCACCTGGTGTTAATAATGAGGCTTTGCGTATGTATTCTCCACGTCAGTATGCGTTTGAAACGGTGACACCGGGCGGTTATGCCAGCCTGATGGATCTGTATGAGAACAATTATCTGCGTTTGAAGACGCTGTTGCCCGGGCTGGATGCTTTTGCGGGCGAGGCGGTGTCACATATAGATGGTTGTCTGGACCTTCATGTTGCGCTGCTGGAAAGCAGTCGTTATACCTCGAGCTACCGGCTGACCTATTATTTTGCCGGTGATACCGCTGACACGCTGGTGGCAGAGCCCGACCTGACTTTGCGTGTGTATCATGATGCGGCCCTGGTCGAAGTTCTGGCCGGTCATCTGCAGCATGGTCGTGTGCAACTAAATCATTTACCTGCTGACTCTTTGCGCCTGAAATGGAAAATGAATCGTTTTCTATATCGCTGGCTGGGGTATTGCCTGCATCTGGGTCATCGTTTTCCGTCTGTCACTGTGCTGAAAAGCACCGCAGAAATCCGGGAATAAAGCCCGGGTACAGCGTTTTTTAACACCACTGCCGCCTTTCTCGGCGGCCGTTTTTACCCACTGTTTTTATTCAATTTTTTCTTGCCAACAAAGCTAACTATTTGTTGCTGCCAAGGTGCTTCCCGGATGCCATATGTGGTATTATTGCGCGCTGATTTGCATGTTCACAATAATAACGAAAGGGATCATGGTTTCCTGTCTAAATGTCTGAATTCGCTAAAGAAATTTCCCCGATCAATCTAGAAGACGAGATGCGTCAGTCCTATCTGGCTTACGCGATGAGCGTCATCGTTGGTCGTGCCTTGCCCGATGTTCGCGACGGTTTAAAACCGGTGCACCGGCGCGTGCTGTACGCCATGAATGTACTTGGCAATGACTACAACAAACCGTATAAAAAATCGGCCCGTGTGGTCGGTGATGTCATCGGTAAATACCATCCGCATGGCGACACCGCTGTTTACGACACCATCGTGCGCATGGCGCAGCCGTTTTCCCTGCGCTATATGCTGGTCGATGGCCAGGGTAACTTTGGTTCGGTTGATGGCGACGCGCCAGCCGCGATGCGTTATACCGAAGTGCGCATGTCCAAGATTGCGCACGAGATGCTGGCGGATATCGACAAGGAAACGGTTGATTTTGCCGAAAACTACGATGGTTCCGAGAGCGAGCCGATGGTCATGCCGGCGCGTATACCGGCCTTGCTGGTCAATGGTTCCTCCGGGATCGCGGTGGGCATGGCGACCAATATCCCGCCGCACAATCTCACCGAGGTGATCAATGGCTGTCTTGCGCTGATCAATAATCCCGCGCTCGATATTGCCGGCCTGATGGAATACATCCCGGCACCCGATTTGCCGACCGCCGCCTTTATCAATGGCACTGGCGGTATCGTCAATGCCTACCATACCGGCCGCGGCCGCATGGTGATGCGTGCTCGCGCCGAGATTATCGAAGAGAAAAACGGCAA
This sequence comes from uncultured Thiotrichaceae bacterium, assembly GCA_964425515.1. GTDB lineage: Bacteria > Pseudomonadota > Gammaproteobacteria > SZUA-229 > SZUA-229 > JASBSR01. The sequence continues at coordinate 6,482 of CAYRNH010000126.1, forward strand.
ACAGACGATTATTGTTTCTGAAATTCCTTATCAGGTGAACAAGGCGCGGCTGATCGAACGTATCGCCGAGCTGGTCAAAGAAAAACGCATCGAAGGTATTTCCGAGCTGCGCGACGAATCGGACAAGGATGGCATGCGTATCGTGATCGAACTGCGACGCGGAGAATCCGGCGATGTGGTGCTGAACAATCTGTATAGCCAGACTTCGATGCAGCACGTGTTCGGCATCAATATGGTGGCGTTGGTCGACGGTCAGCCGCAGTTGCTCAACCTCAAACAGATTCTCGAGGCGTTTATCCGCCATCGCCGCGAAGTGGTCACCCGGCGCACCATCTACGAATTACGCAAGGCGCGCGAACGTGCGCATATTTTAGAAGGCCTCGCGGTCGCGCTGGCCAATATCGACGAGGTGATCGCGCTGATCAAGGCGTCTTCCAGCCCGGCCGATGCCAAACAGGCGCTGATGGAAACAATCTGGCAGCCCGGCATGGTCATCGATATGATCAACCGTACGGGTGCCGAAGCTTCGCGCCCCGACAGCCTTGACCCGCGCATGGGGCTGAAAGAGGACGGTTATCATCTCTCAGAAGAGCAGGCTCAGGCCATTCTGGATTTACGTCTGCACCGCCTCACCGGGCTGGAGCAGAGCAAGATTGTCGATGAGTTCAAACAGCTGCTGGAGCTGATCGCTGAGCTGCTGGAGATACTGTCCAACCCCGAACGCCTGCTGGATGTGATCCGCGGCGAGCTCGAAGCTATCCGTGATCAGTACGGTGACGCCCGGCGCAGTGAAATTCTCACCAGCGAACTCGATATGTGCATGGAAGATCTGATCACCGAGGAAGACGTGGTGGTGACGTTCTCGCACGAAGGCTATGCCAAGTGCCAGTCACTGGGTACCTA
>CAYRNH010000127.1:0-7353 GCA_964425515.1 uncultured Thiotrichaceae bacterium
AAGTGGCTTTGCGACCAAACAACTCAAGACAGTTCAGCGCATCCAGCGTAGTGTACAGCGGTTCGGTGATGCTATCGGCACGGTGATTGTGATTATTACCGCCACCATGATGACGTTGCGCTCTGCGCAACTGGTAACGCGCTTCTTCTTCCTGCAGGCCAGCGGCGTCCAGCATCACCAGCCGCGCCAGCTCGACCGATGCTGCGGTCGTGATCACTTCACCGTTGAAACCGCGTTTTTTAAGCAAGGGTATGCGCCCACAATGATCAAGATGAGCATGCGTGAGCAATAAAAAATCAATCGACTCTGGTTCAAATCCAAACGGCTCGGCATTTTTCTCCGCCAGCACTCGACCACCCTGATACATCCCGCAATCGATTAGCACGCGTTTACCCGCGCATTCGATCATATGACACGAACCGGTTACGCCCTGATCGGCGCCATGAAATGATATTTTCACAATCTTCCTCTTGTTATGGATTCAACGTTCAGACGACCTTCGTTCCTCACCGATCAACGGCTCACCGTTGCGTTCGTACCAGAGCAACAGTCCCTGCCAGATTTCATCGGCTGTCTCGGCATACCAGAACAGATCACGATCTTCGGCATCGATCACGCCTTCATCAACCAGAAAATCAACATCAAACGCTTTACGCCAGTACTCCTCACCCACCAGCACCACAGGCACTGGTTTTATTTTACGAGTCTGAATCAACGTTAAGGTTTCAAACAGTTCATCGAAAGTACCGAAACCACCTGGAAAAGCGACCAGTGCGCGCGCGCGTAATACGAAATGCATTTTGCGCAGAGCAAAATAATGAAACTGGAAACACAGCTCAGGCGTTATATAAGGGTTGGGGTACTGCTCGTGTGGCAAGGTGATATTCAGACCAGCACTTTTGGCGCCCGCTTCATCTGCACCTCGGTTGGCCGCCTCCATCATACCCGGACCACCACCGGTCATAATAACCAGACGCGAATCGCCGGGGCCTTTTCCGGAATTGGCTACCAGCTGTGAAAACTCGCGTGCTATATCGTAATAATGGCTTTTAGCGAGAATGCGTTCAGCGACACCAAGATGCCTTTGCAACTCCCTGTCATCTGGCTGGGCTGCCAGCGCCTCACGTAGCTGGTCAACTTTTCTTTGCGCAGCCAGTGGCTCAGAGATTCGAGTGCTGCCAAATACAACAACGGTATGCCGCACGCTCTGTTGTTTGAGCAAAGTATCTGCTTTCATGAAATCAAGTTGCAGCCGCACACCCCTTGCATCTGCGCCCGAGAGAAAAGTATTATCCTGGATCGCTGGTATGTAGGAAGGACTTTTAAGAATAGCTTCTAATTTGGCAGCGCATTGTGCATCCTCACCGGTCGGTTTCGGCGTTTGCCATGGCAAGGGTTCTTTGCGTTGCTGGGGATGAGCAGGTTGCGGTACTTTTGATTTGTGGTGTATATCACTCACAGTGGTTCCTGTCTGTTAATTAAAGAATCTCAGATGTGTCTTCCATGAATTATCAGAGTACGAATAATGTAAAATTTAAATTTACCTTATTCGTCATTTTCAATAGCCATCAGCTATTGAAAATAACGGCACATTCATGTGCTGTTGAGGAAACTCTGACACATCAGAGCTTCCTCAACACAACTCATTACTAGCATTCTATTTAATGAAATGCACTAAAATGAAGAAATCAAACATCATAATCTCGATTCGTAAAACGATCCAACACCATCTTGGTTCAATCTTTGCTAACCATCGCCCAGCAACGCGTCCTTAAGATCACTGTCCGCTGGCTCATCACCCAGCCAGATATTGAGTAACGCATGATTGAAGTCTTCGCCTTTTATGACACCTTTAATTTCACCCTTGATCGTCACCACTGTTCCCTTACCCGGAATATAGTCGAGCACCACCTCATCGCCTGAATGCAGAGCCGGGAACATGGCGTTGAACTGGTCGATACGTTCGCGCAGTTTGGCAAGATCGCCTGCCGGAGTATTTTCCTCAAACCCTTCGTTCCAGGCATCCACCAGTTTTTCACGCGAGACCTCGCTGTACAGAAAATGCATCAGCAGTCGCTTCGGTCCGGTCTGCGACAGAACCTCTTCCGGCGTTTTCGCTCTGGTCACGGTGTATAAGGCACCAATATAAATCTTGAAAAAGAATTTGCTGCGATATCCTATGCCGTTCAGCTGCAGCGTCTGCTGAGTACCCGGTATTACCACCCTATCGGCAAACTGCATATCGTGAAATTCGCGCGCATTCGCCACCCCACCGCTAAAAACCAGTATAAAAGCCAGCAGAATCCAGTTGTTATTCCTCATATTACCTCCGCTCTTCATCTGCGCGAGAGATTAAGCTCGTCTGAAAGAGTTGTATTCGCCTGACATGGACAATTTCACATGCTCAGGGCTTATACTGTTGTTATCCCGTAATAGGAATAACCCATGTATATACAGCATAACAAGATGAGAGCCAAGACCATCCTGACATACCTGTTCTATGTCACGATCTCGGTCGGCTTCACGATTGTGCTCAATATTATCCATTCAGTCTATGCGCTCAAGCTACCACTCACACCTGTATCATTTCTTATCCCGACTACTGCGGGCATCGCTTTTGGCCTTGCGCTTGCGCACATCAAAACACTATCCATTCGTCTGCAGGAAATGGCCTATACCGACTCACTAACTCAGGTCTATAACCGTCTTCACATAACACATTTTCTCGAAGCCGAAATCGAACGCGCCAGACGTTATCATGGAACGTTTTCTCTGATTCTATTTGATCTGGATTATTTTAAGAAGATCAATGACGAACACGGACATCAGACGGGCGATAGAATACTGCAACAGGTAGCCAAACTGGTAACGCACTCGAATCGTGATGCGGATATTCTGGCGCGTTATGGCGGTGAGGAGTTTATGATACTGGCCAGTTCAACCAGTATAGATGGCGCGGTCAAACATGCCGAGCGTTTACGCCGCGACATTGCCCACTACAAGTTCGGTTTGCCACAAAAAGTCACCGCCAGCTTCGGCGTCGCGGAATTCGATCCTGAGGCTGATGATATCAAGAGCCTGATTCGACGCACCGACATTGCACTCTACAATGCCAAAGCACAGGGCCGTAACTGCGTTGCCCAGGCCTGACGAAAAGTTGGTAGTGCGTAGGTTGTGTTAGGCGTTGTTTGCCGTAACACGACAGGTGCTTTGCAATGTCGGGTTACGCTTCGCTAACCCAACCTACGCACTACCAACTATGCGTTAGCCTTCCAGCGCAGATCCAGCTGTCTTGCAGCGCGCACATCATCAAGACGTTTCACTGGTAAAGTATGTGGCGCACCGGTAACCAGTTCGGGACTGGTTTTTGCTTCTTCGCGTATCTGTGACAATGCATCCATGAAACCATCCAGTACTTCTTTAGCTTCGGTTTCGGTCGGCTCGATCAGCAGACACTCCGGCACCAGCAGAGGAAAATATGTCGTCGGCGCGTGATAGCCTAAATCCAGCAATCGCTTGGCAAAATCCATTGCTGTGACATGCAGCTCGCGCGCTTCTTTTTTCAGCGTGATAATAAATTCGTGGCTGGAACGACGCTCGGGAATGGCTAATTCAAAACCACGACGCTTTGCTTCAGCCGCCATATAGTTTGCATTCAGGGTGGAGAATTCAGCAACGCGTTTCATGCCTTCACGCCCCAGAAAACGCATATATATATACGCACGCAGCAGCACGCCCGCATTACCCATAAACGCAGACAAACGGCCAATCGACTGCGGCAGATCTTTCTCGGTCACCCAGCTATAGTGTTCGTCAACTTTTTTTACCATCGGCAATGGTAAAAAAGGTTTAAGCCGTTCCGAAACACCGACCGCACCTGAACCCGGGCCACCACCACCGTGCGGGGTCGAAAAAGTTTTGTGCAGGTTGGAATGAATAACATCAAAACCCATATCACCAGGACGTATCTTGCCCAGAATGGCGTTCAGATTGGCGCCGTCGTAATACAGCAGACCGCCAGCCTGGTGAATAATTTTCGCGATGGCTTCTATCTGGCGTTCGAATACACCCAGCGTCGATGGATTGGTCAGCATCAGGCCAGCCGTTTGCGGGCCGACCGCATTTTGCAAAGCTTCGATATCGACATCACCGTTATCCAGCGTCGGAATTTCACGCACGGTAAAACCGCACATGGTTGCGGTCGCCGGGTTGGTACCATGCGCCGCATCGGGCACCAGAATTTCTTTGCGCGCATCATCGCCTCTGGATTGGTGATAAGCACTAATCATCGCAACACCGGCAAACTCACCCTGCGCACCGGCCATCGGTGCCAGTGAAAAACCAGCCATGCCGGTGGCTTCGCACAGCATATCCTGCAATTCATACATGCAGGCGAGAAAACCCTGGCTCTGAGAATCAGGTGTCAATGGATGACGCGCAAGAAAACCCGGCAACATCGCCAGCGAATTACAGGCGCGCGGGTTGTACTTCATGGTGCAGGAACCGAGCGGATAAAAATGCGTGTCGATAGAAAAGTTCTTTTGCGACAAGCGTGTGTAATGACGCACCGCCTGCATTTCCGACACTTCGGGCAAAGCGGCTCGTTGTTTACGCAATTGATCCGCCGGCAGATCGCTTAAATCTGCACGCTTGCTCGGCGCCTGTGGTGCACCGCGACGACCCGGTGTGGAATGTTCGAATATCAGCATCACACCGCTCCTGCGTAACTGGTTTTTATCGCAGCGCTGCTCATGATGTCATTCAAGGCTGCCGCGTACTCTTTGATTTCATCTTCGCTGCGCATTTCAGTGGCGCAGACCAGAATGGCATTGCCCAGTTCGGGGTAATCGTCCGCCAGGTTATAACCACCGAGTATGCCGCGTGCCAGCAGCGCATCGAGTACATCCGCAGCGGGGGCATCGAGCCGCAGCACGGCTTCGTGAAAATACGCCGCCTCGTGCATACGCTCAATGCCTTCGATTTCACTCAACTGAGCAACCAGAGACAGGGTATTGGCGTGGCAGGCCGCAGCGGTTTTTTCCAGACCTTCGGGACCGAGAATCGCCATATGAATGGTCGAAGCGGTGACTACCAGCCCCTGATTGGTACAGATGTTAGATGTGGCCTTGGAGCGCCGGATGTGCTGCTCGCGCGCCTGCAGGGTAAGGGTAAAACCCGGTTTACCATCCAGGTCCACGGTACGACCGACAATGCGACCCGGTAACTGCCGCACCAGTGCCTGGGTGCTGCATAGATAACCGTAATACGGGCCACCCGACGACAATGGCGCACCCAGCGGCTGGCCATCACCACAGGCAATATCGACGCCAGTTGCGCCCCATTCACCCGGCGGTTTGAGCACCGCCAGCGTCAGCGGATTGGCAATCGCGATCACCAGAATATCGTTCGCGTGTGCCCAGTCGGTGATGGCATCGACATCTTCCAGATTACCGAAAAAATTCGGCTGCTGAATCACAACCGCGGTGACATCATCGGTGAAATCTTCAAACGCTTTCAAAGGCGTGGTGCCACTGGCCGCATCGTAGTCGATCTCGACCAGCTCGATGTTCTGGCCTTCAACAATCGTGCCCGTGGTTTTGCGATATGCTGGATGCACGGTAGTCGGTATCAATATCTTGCGCGACTTTGACTTGCGATTGCCGCGCACCGCCATCAGCACGGCTTCGGCCAGCGCGGAAGCACCGTCATACATAGACGCATTGGACACATCCATTGCGGTCAGCGCGGTCATCATGCTCTGGTATTCGTAAATCAGCTGCAGCGTGCCTTGCGAAGCCTCTGCCTGATACGGCGTGTAGGCGCTGTAAAACTCACCACGAGTAGTAATCTGCCAGACCGCCGCAGGAATATGATGCTCATAAGCACCGGCGCCAACGAAACAGACTGCGTTCGCATCTTTCGCCGCACGTTTTTGCATCAGGCGTGTGATGTCCATTTCGTTCATGCCTTCCGGCACACCCGGCAAACCATCAATACGCAAATGCGCAGGAATTTCGTCGAACAGATCATCGATGCTGTTAGCGCCGATGGTCTGCAGCATTTGTTTAATTTCGGCTTCGGTGTGCGGAATAAATGGCATGTTTAGATTACTGTATTTGTGATTTTACTTTGCGATCTGGAGCTTCGCAGGTAGATGCAAGACGCGGCAAAAGATGATTTTGAACGCGCAGTGTGTGAATAACACATGAGCATTCAAAATCATCTTTTAACAAAGTATTGCGCTGCCTGCGGAGCTCCAGATTAGTCTTCGATTTCGGTCTGGTACGAATCCGCATCCATCAGATTATCCAGTTCCTGCTCGGCAGAAGGCTGTACTTTGAATATCCAGCCATCATCGAATGGTGAGGAATTGATAATCTCCGGTTCATCGTTGAGCAGCTCATTGACTTCGACGATTTCACCACTGATCGGCATATACACATCCGAAGCCGCTTTCACCGATTCGATCACGCAACAGGCATCATCCGCCGCCATGTCAGCACCGACTTCGGGCAACTCAACAAATACCAGATCACCCAGCAAACCCTGGGCATGATCGGTAATACCGACGGTGACCGTGCCATCGTCTTCCTCGCGCACCCACTCGTGCGATTTGGTATATCTCAGTTCTGCTGGTACATCGCTCATAATCTATGACCCTTGATAAGCTTTTAAAGATAATGTTTGAAAAGGTTACTCGACCGCCTGACCATCACGCACAAACACCGGTTTGACCACGCGCGCATCGAGCAGCTTGCCGCGAATCTCAACCTGGCACGAATCGCCAGTCGCTTTGGGTACGCGCGCCAGTGCTATGGATTTTTTCAGAGTTGGCGAAAAGGTGCCACTGGTAATTTCACCTTCGCCAATATTTTCTACCACCACTTTCTGGTGACCGCGCAGCACACCGCGGTCTTCCAGCACCAGACCGACCAGTTTTTGCGGCACACCGGCATCGCGCTGTGCCTGCAGCGCCGCTCGACCGATAAAGTCGCGGCTGGCGGGCTCCCAGGCCACAGTCCAGCCCAGGCCCGAAACCAGCGGCGTGGTGTCTTCGGTCATGTCAGAGCCATACAGATTCATCCCGGCTTCGAGACGCAGCGTGTCGCGTGCACCCAGACCGCAGGGCTTGATCCCGGCGTGCGCCAGTTTGTCCCAGAGCGCGGCCGCCTCCGATTCTGGAAGCATGATTTCAAAACCGTCTTCACCGGTATAACCGGTACGGCCGACAAACCACTCGCCACTGGCACAGCCAAAAAAGCGATCGAGATCGGCTGCGGCTGTAGCCACATCGACGGGTAGCGCCTTCATCGCTTTTTCACGCGCTTTTGGACCCTGAACCGCGATCATCGC
>CAYRNH010000128.1:0-7305 GCA_964425515.1 uncultured Thiotrichaceae bacterium
CAAACAGCGTAACGGCCCGATCGGCAAGTCACGCCTGACCTTCCTCGGCAAATACACCAAGTTCGAGAACTTCGTTCCTGAAATGTACGCCAGCGACTACAGCAACGGCGGAGATTAAATGCCAGCAACTCCAGCGGGTAGCGCCACACGCCTCGCTCAGCTCAGCATTGATACCGCAGCGCTCCAGCACAATCTACAGCGGGTAAAACACTTCGCACCACAAAGCAGGGTCATGGCCGTGATCAAGGCCAATGCCTACGGCCATGGTGTGATCACAGCAGCGCGTGCGCTCGATGAGGCCGATGCGTTCGCGCTGGCGATGACCGCAGAGGCGCTGCAGTTACGCGCCGCAGGCTTCGAGCAGAGGCTGCTGGTGCTGCAGGGATTCCAGAATTCAGACGAGCTGGCGCAGCTTGCAGAACACCAGATCGCGACTGTGGTGCACCATGAAAGCCAGCTCGCGCTGCTTGAAAAATACTCCGGCACAAAGCTGGATGTCTGGTTGAAACTGGACACCGGGATGCACCGGCTGGGGTTTGAGCCTGCGCTGGCGCCTCAGATGGTGACTCGATTGCGGGCCTGTAGCGGTGTTGCTCAAATTCGTCTGATAAGCCACTTTGCAAACGCAGATGTGATAGATAATAATTTAAATATCAGTCAGATAGAATCATTTATTAAAGTTAATAATAGTTTTGAATTCGAGGCCAGCATGGCCAATTCGAGTGCTGTGGTGGGTTTGCCGCAATCGCATTTTGACTGGGTGCGGCCCGGCATCATGCTCTATGGGTCTTCACCCCTGGTCGGGCGCAGTGCCGCCGAACTGGGCCTGAAACCGGTGATGACTTTGCAGGCGCCGGTGATCGCGGTAAAGCAGCTCAGGGCAGGCGACAGTGTCGGTTATGGCAGTCTCTGGACCTGTAACCACGATACCCGGGTCGCATGCATCGCTGCGGGCTATGCCGATGGTTATCCTCGCCATGCTCCTTCGGGCACGCCGGTTCAGCTCAAGGGTCAGCGTTGTGGTCTGGTCGGTAGAATCTCGATGGACAGTCTGTGTGTTGAACTGGGCGATCTGGACGTGGCGGTCGGTGATATCGCTGAACTCTGGGGTCAGCATATTTCAGTCGACGAAGTGGCGAGCTGCGCTGGCACCATCAGCTATGAGCTACTTTGCCAGGCCGGGAATGCGGCTAATCTGGTTTAAGTCAGGATATTCCCGGTTCAAACTGCGGTCTCAGCTAGGATTTTCGTGCACGTGGTCTATGCTGAGGTTAATAAAATAGACTGTGTAATGTAGTAACCGCGCTGCCCGGTCAAATATGGGTGCGGCTTTCAGGGGAATTCATAATGATCCAAAAATATTCACGTAAAATTTTGTTGTTAATGCTTTGTATTAGTAGTGTCGGTCTGGTCTCCTGTGCCGGGGGCGGCGCCATGTTCCGCGGTGATGTCTCTCGCACCGGTCAGATGTCATCCAGTGGCCCTACAACATTAAATACCCTGTCCTGGAAATTCGTATTACCCGATAAAGCCTATTCATCACCCGTCGTGGGCGATAAGGACGTGTATATTGGCTGCAATGATGGCTATTTGTACGCCATCGATAAGGCTACCGGGCTGGAAGCATGGAAGTTTAAAACCAACAATAATGTTGAATCCACACCTGCGCTGGTAGATGGCGTTCTGTACGTAGGTAGCTGGGATAAAAACCTTTATGCCATTAGTACCGAAACCCACGAATTACTCTGGAAATTTCGTACCTCGGGGCCGGTTTCATCTTCGCCACTGGTGGCTGATGGTGTAGTTTACGTGGGTAGTGAGGGCGGCAATCTATACGCGATCGATGCCAGGTCTGGTTATGAAAAATGGCGTTTCAATGCAGGTGGTGCTATTTACTCATCGCCAGCCTTGCGCGGTGAAGATATTTTCTTTGGCACGCTCAGTGGTGATCTGATTGCAGTCAATATTAAATCAGGTCAGGAATACTGGCGTTATCATACATCACGCAAAATTCATTCATCTCCCGCGGTCGATGATCATCAGGTGTATTTTGGCAGTGACGACAAAAACGTTTATGCAGTCAATATTAAAACTGGGCAGTTAACCTGGGAAAAGAAAACCGCTGGTGAAGTTTTATCGTCACCTGCGATTGATGGCAATACATTATATATCGGTAGCAAGGATGGTTATGTATATGCGTATAACAGCGGTAATGGTAATCGCCGCTGGGAATTTAGAACCGATGAGCCAGTGTATTCGTCACCCGTGCTGGCTTCAGGTACGGTTTATGTAGGTAGTTCGGACGGATATCTTTATGCGCTTGGTAAAGATCACGGTCTGCTGCGCTGGAAATATAAAACCGATGGCAGCATATATACTTCGCCTGCTGTGAAGGATGGGCAGATATACTTTAACAGTGCGAATGGTTCTTTATACGCTGTTCAATAAAAACTATACATACACTGACCGCAAAATACGCGAATTACGCAAACAGGCCGCTGCTTTTTAACTTCGCGTGATTTGTGTATTTTGCGGCAGATGTTTTTCATTTCAGTCAAACGCCCAGGCTTGTCATAAGCCACAAAGCCTGGAGCTGATACCTGCTTTACTATTGCCCACCTCAGCCTGGATCACCGATTCCAGATATTTCTGCGACAAAGGCCTGCGAAATGACAGTACTGACAACTGTGTTCATCTCCCCAGGCTGTGAGCGGGTGCGCGGAATTTAATAGTGAAAATATTTCCTGAAGACGATGCCCACTGTCTGTGCGTAATTGCTGTAGTTCATCACCAGTCAGTTGTGCGCGTGTTTTTACCTCACCGTTGCTTTCGTCAAGCGACAGATACATGACCTGATCGGCTTTTTGGTCAAGCATGGCGTAGGTGATCAGTTGCACATCTTCGCCAGTATCGACATCGCTCTGTTGTGCGCTGCCCCCAGTCTTGTAATCAATGATGATGCTGTGATCGCCTGTGTCTGGCCGGTCAATGCGGTCGAGCCGACCGTACACGTTCAAATCTTCAGTTAGATCGGCGTCGTAATGCTGTTCGGTGGCGATCACGCGCGAATGCTGCTGTTGCTTAATCTGCCAGTCAATATAAGCAGGAATATGTGTTTGCCAGCGATGTTGCCAGCTACGATGCAATAGATTGTCCTGCTGGTCCTGCGCGAATACGCGCTGCGAGATATCGGTCAGATGCGCGATTGCAGCATCCCGGTTGTTCTGTGTCACGGGTTCAGTAAACGGTGCGGGTAGATTTTTTACCTGCTGATGAAATGCCTGCAATATTTTGTGTACGCGCTCACCATAATCGGATTTCTGTAGCTCTTCAGAAATTTCATCTGAAGGCTTGAGCGCAAGAATGTCAGCAGCAAAATATTGGTATGGACAGTTGATCAGGCGCTGATGTCCGCTGGCAGAAATGGTATGCGGAACCAGTTGCGCGCTGGCGGTAGGTGCGGGCTGCACCGGCACGGTCGGCAGCGTTGCGTCGTCGTCGATCTTAAGATCGGGCATCTGTTCCAGTAATACTGGGAGCGCTGTGTCGTCGATACTATGATCAAAACTTAACTGGTAATGCACGCGCAGTGCCTCAATCCAGGGTGAAAGCGGTATCGGTTCACCATGATCATGTGATTTGCAGGTTAGCAGAACAGTGTCGGCGGACAGTAGCAGGCGTTTGAACCGCTGCAGGCGTTCGGCGCGCTGTTGTTCCCAGGTAGGTAATCCAAGCGATTGCCGCACGGCCTGATTGAAAAACGGAGAGGTTTCGGCGCGGCCAGGTAAGTGCTGCTCATCAGCTGCTGCGATGATGAGTGCATCAAACTGTTTCAGTGTGGCCTGTTCCAGTGTCATCAGCTGCACTATCGATGACTGACTTTGCGGGCTAAATAATTGTTCTTCCAGAGCCATGCCCAGCCAGTTTCTAAAATCCTGCCAGTGTAGTTCAGGATTGCAGCGAGTGACACTCTGTTGTAATTCGTCCAGCAACTGCAAAATACTGATACCTGCAGCATCGTTATTAAAACTTTGTGTAATACCCAGTGCGTCAAGGCTCAGGTTCAAGGCTTCCAGATAAACACTGAGTTTTTGTTTCGTATTGTTTTGATACAGTTCTTGTAAAGCTGCGCCGATGTCTGCAATGTTATCGAGCAGCTGTTGTATTTCGCTATAACTGCTATTTGGCCAGTGCGGCAGTCGATCGAGCCGGTATTTGAGCTGTTTTTTATATCGAGCCAGTCCGTGGCTGATGTTTTCGTGCAAAATGATATCGTGTTCAAGCCGGTATACATTATTAAGGTGGTGCTCTCGGTCATCACTGCTAAGAAAATGTGATTTGATCACATCGAGAAAAGCACGGTAATCAAAATCGGTTTCGATGCATTCCAGCCAACGTTCCAGTACAGCGGCTGCGCTGGTGGTAGCGAGTGACCAGCCCGCGATATCCTGCAATGGTATGGCTGCACGTTCCAGCAGTGCGCGTAAACGGCGCGAAAGCTTGCGGTCTTCGCATACCACACCGATATTACGGCAGCCTGCGAACAGACATTTTCTGATTTGCAGGTCGACCGCGCGTGTTTCGATTTCTGCATTGGCGGCAAGAAACAGGGTGAACGGCAGCGCGGGCAGGGCTTTTGCTTTTTGTGTTCGCTCCAGCAATGATCTTGTCGTGAAGTCAAATACTGAATCAATGAAGCGCCAGACAGCATTGTTATCTTTTATGCTATCGTCGAAATCGATCAGCGTACAACGGCCCTGTTGTTGTAGATGTTTGATGTAAGCCCGTTCTACGTTTGAATAGTGTGTAGAAGTGGCAACGTAATAATAGTGTTCATCATCGCTGTCCTGCATGGCAGTATTTAAACTTTGCACATAGGCCAGGCTGGCGTCACTTTGCAAATTCGCTTCGAGTTGCTGGTGCCAGGCGTTCCAGAGTGTGTGCACCAGTGCGGCTTCCTGGTGTAGATGCAAATGCGGGGTGAGCAGACCGTAACTGAGTTGAATGAAGCTTTCCCAGTCTTCGATATTTTTTGTTAACTGGATCTGTTGCAGATTGAGTTCATCGAATAATTTCAGCAGCGCAATGCTGACCTGCCATTTGTTTTCTTCACGAAACAGCCCGCTATGTTTTTCTAGTGCTTCAATGAACAATAAACGTCGACCGTGTTCACTGAGCGGGTGAGTGCTGGCGCTGTATTGTTGATTTAACCAGGCGGGTAGCGTGCCGCACCAGGGCGGAATCAGAGCGCTGGTATTCTGTGTGCTGAGCTGTTGTAGCAAGGCGGCGCGCAGATCCGTGCTGGCGCCCTGGCTGGGCAACAGCACCACGATCTGGCTCAGATTAGGGAGACGATCAGCGTGACACTGCAGAATATGTTCTGCGCTACGCGTGATCAGGTGGTCACTGGGCGCAATCCTGAGATCAACGGACAGAGCCATGATGTGCCGCTGGCGGCGAGCTAACGTTCCAGATGGGGCAGCTTGTCTTCGACGCCATCCCAGTCGGCGGCATCGGCAGGCGGATCCTGGCTGACATTGATCACCGGCCACTCCAGGCTGAGCTCGGCATTGAGCGCGATGAATTTTTCCTGGCCGGCGGGCACGTCATCTTCGGCAAAGATCGCATTTGCCGGGCATTCGGGCTCACACAGAGTGCAATCGATGCATTCCTCGGGGTCGATGACCAGAAAATTGGGCCCTTCGTGGAAACAGTCTACCGGGCAGACATCGACACAGTCGGTATATTTGCACTTGATACAGTTTTCGGTAACTACGTATGTCATGGAATTTTTGAATATTCACTGATGTTTTGAGTGCGACTGATATTAACACAGCCACAGGGGCTGCCTGATAGTCTAAAATGGGTGGACAGTATTTTTAAATTTGTTATTTCAGGGATCTTTCATGAATAAAATCAGGACTGCCGTCTTCCCGGTTGCCGGACTGGGTACCCGCTTTTTGCCTGCGACAAAGTCTGTCGCCAAGGAAATGCTCACCATCGTCGATAAACCGCTGATTCAGTACGCTGCAGAAGAAGCTGTCGCTGCGGGCATGAATCGACTGGTATTCATCCTGGGACGGACCAAAAACTCGATTATCGACCATTTCGACAAGGCCTACGAGCTGGAAACCGAGCTGGCGCTGCGCAAAAAGGACAAGCTGCTGAAAATTGTGCAGGAGGTTGTGCCCGACGAGGTACAGTGCGTGTTTATCCGCCAGTCCGAGGCCTTGGGTCTGGGGCACGCTGTGCTCTGCGCCGAGCCGGTGGTGCACGGCGAAGCGTTTGCGGTGATTTTGCCCGACGACCTGATCTATAGCCCGGACAAGAGCTGTATCCAGCAAATGGCCGAAGTTTTTGATCGTAAGCAGGCGTCTATCATCGGTACCCAGACCGTGGATCGCTCTGTGAGTGATCAATATGGCATGGTTGCTGGCCCGATAGTCGAGGATCGACTATGTCGCGTCGATGAAATTATCGAAAAGCCCTCGCCAGCAGAAGCGCCGTCTGATCAGGCTGTAGTGGGTCGCTACATTCTGACGCCTGCCATCATAGACAAGCTCAAAACCACCCAGTCCGGTGCGGGTGGTGAAATTCAGCTTACCGATGCGATTGCTGCGCTGCGTGCTGAAGAAGAAATTTTTGCCTACAGTTTTGAAGGCAGGCGCTATGACTGTGGCAGCAAACTGGGTTATCTGGAGGCAACGGTCGAGTATGCCCTGATGCATCCTGAACTGGCGGATGATTTTCGCCTCTATCTGCAAACACTTAATGAGACAAAATCATGAGCGAGCAAACGGACTCAGAACAAAAAAAAGGCACGAGCGTTAATGAAGATCAGCCCAGGGTCACGATATTGACAGTAATTGGCAGTATCTTCGCCAGCTGGTTCGGGGTGCAGAGCAACAAAAATCGCGAGCGTGATTTTACCCACGGTAAGGCTTCGACCTTTATTTTTGCCGGGATTATATTTGTTATTCTGTTCATCCTTTTTGTCATCGGAATTGTGCAACTGGTGATGCATTTCGCAGCGCCTTCCTGAGCCGACGACAAACAATATGATTATAAAAAAAGGGAGGCTTACGCCTCCCTTTTAGCTGGATACTCAGCCACCAAGAAATGTGCTGTCACCGTTCACCTGCTTTGTAGCTGAGAGCGAGTCAACAGCGGATAGTTCAGTGAATCGATCAGATTTCTGGCGCATACTCGCTAACCATACATCGTGCGAGCCAGTTAACAACTGGCTGGTTGCTAGACATTTTGAAAAATGCTTCTATGCTTTTGATTTGAAAGCCCGGGCAGATA
>CAYRNH010000129.1:0-7293 GCA_964425515.1 uncultured Thiotrichaceae bacterium
CCTGACACGGCGTAACAACCGCGTGATTATCAATGTCGCTGTAATCAAAAGAGTCGCAGGCACAACAGGCACCGCAAGCAGTGCCAAAGTTGAGGGCCAGGCCAGCAACCTGACAGGTCAGCTGAAACAACTCGATTTCCGTGAAATTAAGGAAGGCGATGCCATCTATTACCTGGCCGAAATCCAGATAAGCAACGGCGAGTTTCTCAAATTCGACCTTAATGTCACACCTGCGGGTAAAACAGATGCCGCACGCATCAATTTCGACAAACGCTTTTTTACTAACTAGTGAAGCATTCTGAGAATTCCCTCATTGGCGTAAGCGCCAGGGAATTCTCAGAATGACCGATTCAGGCCGGCATTCTGATCTGCGCAACGTAGCGGCCCAGTAGCACAACATAGCCATGCTGGCGAAAATCATTATTATCACTATATTCAAATATGTACACGCGGCAGGGCTCTAACCAGCCTTTTTGGTTTCGCCGCCACCAGAGTCGCTGATGACTCACCGTGCTATCAAGTAACTGCATGCCAGACCGGTCGCACTCTCGCTGACAATACTGAACCACGATCTCGTGGCAGCGTCGGCTATCCCACCAGAAAGCCACCAGCGCAAACAGTACAAACATAAATATTAAATCGAGCATCAGACACAAAACCGCCTGATTTCGACACAATTATCACCAGCGATTACCATCATCTATCGTTTTCCGCTAAAATCGCGCCTACTTTAACCCCTCCACCGGATATGTGTATGCCCGCAAACCAGAAAATATTTACCCAACAGAGCTCGTACAATTATGAAGAGCTGCTGGCTTGTGGAAATGGCAAACTGTTCGGCCCGGGCAATGCACAATTGCCCGCACCCCCTATGCTGATGTTTGACCGCATCGCGACTATCACGGACCACGGTGGTGAATATGGCAAGGGCGAGATCTACGCCGAGCTCGATATCAATCCCGATCTCTGGTTCTTCAACTGCCATTTCCCCGGTGACCCGGTGATGCCGGGCTGTCTGGGGCTCGATGCAATGTGGCAGCTGGTCGGTTTTTACCTCGGCTGGTGCGGCCACCCGGGAAAGGGTCGCGCACTCGGTGTCGGTGAAGTAAAATTTACCGGGCAGGTTTTGCCGAGTGCTGAAAAGGTCAGTTACAACATCAGTATCAAGCGGGTTATCGCCCGCGATCTGACGCTTGGCATCGCCGATGGCAGGGTATCAGTGGATAACCACACCATCTACACCGCAAAAAACTTGCGGGTAGGCCTATTCTCATCGACTGAAAATTTCTAGAGGCAATTCATGAAACGCGTTGTCGTCACCGGTATCGGTATAGTGTCCTGTCTGGGCAATGACCAGAACACGGTATTGGAATCACTGAAGCAGGGACGTTCGGGTATTAAATTCAAGCAATCCTATGCTGACATGGGCATGCGCAGCCATGTTGCGGGCAGCATCGATATCAATATAGACGAACATATCGACCGTAAAGTGAAACGCTTTATGGGTGATGCCGCTGCTTTTGCCTATATTGCGATGAAACAGGCGGTACTCGATGCCGGACTGGATCCGGATAATCTTGCCGACCCACGGATTGGTCTGATTATGGGATCGGGTGGTGCCTCTTCGGCCAACCAGGTCGACGCCGCAGACATTCTGCGCGAACGCGGTATCCGCAAGGTCGGTCCCTACATGGTGCCGCGCACCATGGCGAGCACGACCTCGGCCTGTCTTGCCACCCCATTCAAAATCAAGGGTGTGAACTATTCCATCAGCTCGGCCTGCGCCACCAGCACGCACTGCATCGGTAACGCTTACGAGCTGATCCAGATGGGCAAACAGGACATCATTTTTGCCGGCGGTGGCGAAGAAGAACACTGGGCGCTGAGCATGCTGTTCGATGCCATGGGTGCGCTTTCAACCAAATATAACGACACCCCCGAAAAAGCCTCACGCACCTACGATGCTGACCGCGACGGCTTTGTCATCGCCGGTGGCGGCGGTGTTGTGGTGCTCGAAGAACTCGAGCACGCGCTGCAACGTGGTGCACCCATCTATGCTGAAGTCGCAGGTTATGGTGCTACCTCTGATGGTGTCGACATGGTCGCGCCTTCGGGCGAAGGCGCAGTACGTTGTATGCAGATGGCGATGTCTACTCTGGATCAGCCGATTGACTATATCAATACCCACGGTACCAGCACGCCGGTAGGCGATTCCAAAGAACTGCTCGCGATCAAAGAAGTGTTTCGCGACCAGATCCCACCTCTGAGTTCCAGCAAATCACTGGCCGGGCACTCGCTGGGTGCATCGGGCGCACAGGAAGCGATCTACAGCCTGCTGATGATGAAACATAATTTTATTCAGGCCTCGGCCAATATTGAAAACCTGGATGAAAATGCTGCAGGCATGCCGGTCGTCACCGAACGTCAGGATAATGTCACGTTGAATGCGGTGTTATCGAATAACTTTGGTTTCGGCGGCACTAACGCCTGCCTGGTATTCAAACGTTATGACTGAGACGGCGGCCTGACACGATTTTTTGGCAGTCTGGTGCTACACTCAGTGAAATAACAACGCACCGGGCTTTCAGGAATATTGTCTATGAATACTTTTGCACGCATCATCGCCAGCTGTTTTTTTGCCAGTCTGCTGCTGAGCCCAGGGTTCGCATTTGCCGACCGCCCCGCCATGGATATCGACGAAGGCACGCCACTGCCTCCGCCCGGCAGCATGTCCGAAACCACGGGTATAGACACCAGCTCCTCCAGACCCGAAGCGACTACTGAGCCAGGTGGTAACTTCGAGCCCGAAGCCAGCGCACAACCAAACTCAGCGCCTGAAGCCCCTGCCAAAAAACCGATGACAACCACGGTCGAGACAAAAACAGGTGATGCGGTCGACATAAAACCGGGCGAAACCCTGAGTATAGATCACCTGAATTTCCCCCGTCGCGGCATGAGCATGGACCAGGTCAAGGGCAAACTCGGCCAGCCAGTAAAAGTTGATCCTGCTGTTGGCAAACCACCGATTACTCGCTGGATTTACAATGACCGCACCGTCTATTTCGAACGTTCAACGGTCATACACGTAGTTGCTAACAAATAATTGCTGACTGGTAATTCATTCACACTAAAACCGGCCCCTCTGCAAGCACTGCATTCGGCATTAATTGAACATGCTGGCCTTGAATTACTGGTCAAACGCGAAGACCTGATCGACTCCGAGCTCGGCGGCAATAAGTGGCACAAGCTCAAGCATAATCTGCAAGCTGCACGCCAGCTAAATCATCACACACTACTCACTTTTGGCGGCGCTTACTCCAATCATATTTATGCCACCGCAGCCGCAGGCAAACGATTTGGCTTCAACACCGTTGGCGTCATTCGCGGTGAAGCTCAGGACATACTCAACCCAACACTGCGTTTTGCTCGCGACTGCGGCATGCATTTGCACTACCTGGATCGCGCCAGCTACCGCGAGAAAGACTCGCCTTCGGTATTACAGCAACTCAAGGATCTATTCGGTGATTTTTATCTGATACCGGAAGGCGGCAGCAATGCACTGGCCGTACAGGGCTGTCGTGAAATGGTGCAGGCCATCGACCAGCCCTTTGATTTTATCTGTTGCGCCTGCGGCACCGGCGCCACCCTCGCCGGCATCAGTCTGGGTTTAACTGCACAACAACAGGCTATTGGTTTTGCTGTACTCAAAGGCGGTGATTTTTTGCGTAATGATATATCGCGCATGCGCGCACAATTTACAGATCAGAATACCGATCAGTGGCAGATAGACACCCGTTATCACTTTGGCGGTTATGCGAAGACCAATGCCGAACTGGTTACATTTATGCAATCATTTAGAAATGAGTTTGATATCGAGCTGGATGCTATCTACACCGCAAAAATGTTTTACGGTGTATTTGATTTAATCAAACAGGATTATTTTAAGCCCGGCAGCCGCATCATCGTTTTACACAGTGGCGGCCTGCAGGGCAATGCGGGCTTTGCCGAGCTGAGCTAAAAAACGGGCTTTAGATATAGTAGCTCGGACTTAATCTGACAATAGATATGGATAGTCCTGGTGTACGCTGTTATGTTAAAAAGCATTAGTCCGCAAAAAACGCCAAAGACGCTAATAAAGACCGACTGATCTGGGCAAGAGAACAAGCAACTGCATAGCACACTCGCTCATGGTTTTACCCTGGCGTCTTTTGCGTTCTTTGCGGACAAAGTTTTTATCAGTGACATCCAAATCAGGTATTCCGGTATGTCAGCTTAAATCATGACTGGTACATTTTAAAAATCATCAGAACCCTGGTCTGTATTTTGTTCTGGCTTTTGCTCACGGTGCGCTTTGGCCTGGGCCCGGAACTGTTTCAGTAATTCACCGGCCTCCTGTTCAAAATTTCCAAAATCGGCGCTCACTTCTGAATTGTCCGCAGAATCCATGCTGGTCTCATCGACACGATTACCGTTGAAACGAACCACCCGGTTAGACTGCAGAATAAAACTTTTTCGATACTCAACAAATTCCTGTTTAATCTGTTTTTTATACTCGTCAAACTCATTATGCATTTTCTGACTTGCTTCCTGCTGTTGTTTTTTGAAATCTGCGAAATCTTTGAGTTCACGCGAGATATGTATCTCATAGTCCTTACCCTGTGATTCAAGCTCAAGTCGACCCTCCTTCAAAGCGACGCCACCACCTGCTTTATCGCTATAGACGATAAAAGTAGTGCCACGAATACCGATGGTACTGAACGGCGTAGCGATATGTCTGGATCCAGCGAATACTTTACGAAATGTAAAATAAATTTTTCCGCCCAGATACGATAACCATCCGGGTTTCTTAACAAGCAGCTGGCTATTTTCATCGAGCACAGTGAGCGCTCCGTCATTGAGCTTCACCACCGCCTTACCATCCTGTTTGGTTATAACAGTGTCTGCCTGGTGCACCACATATTTTGAAGTATCGACTTTATGCTCCGCGCCTTTCTGGTCACGAACATATACCTCACCGCTGGCCTTTATAATCTGGCCGCGCACGACTGCATTGTCTGAATTTTCCGCGAGTGAGTAATCAGCATGAAACAGCAGTAATAATGAAATAGCGGTGATTCGCATACATGTTCGATACAGCATGGCAATCCTTCAGGGCTGGTTGACTGGTTTTCCGATTATAGCGGATGAGATAAGTCTATCTGCAATTCCTGCACAATTTCTGGGATCTCTATCTCGTTTCTGGTGCAACCCAAGGAAGCTCTGAATTATTCAGAACCCCTCTTAGATTGATTTCTGCAGGCATTGATCCCAGTAAGGTGTGCCCTCAAATCGTTTTGCAAGAAAGTCGACGAACACCCTGACGCGCTGCGAAAGATGACGTGTCTGTGGATAGACAGCATACGCATTCAGTTTTGGTGGTCTGTATTGGGTGAGCAATGGAACCAGATTGCCACGCTCAATTTCTTTGTAGGCAATAAACGATGGCACCAGAATAATGCCCCGACCCGCTACCGCTGCCTCTCTGAGAAACTCGCCCGTGCTGGCTTTTAAATACGGTCTTATTTTTGTTCTGGTGACCTCGCCTTTAGTATCCATTAAATGCCAGTTTTCAAAGTCCGGTGACAGGGTATATACCAGGCAGCGGTGGCTGGATAGTTCCTCCAGCGACTGTGGCGTCCCCATGTTTTCCAGATAGGCCGGGCTTGCGCAGATCACTGCCTGGATAGGTGCAAGACGGCGAGCAACCAGGCTTGAATCGGGCAGGTTCGCTATCCGAATAGCCAGATCAAAGCCTTCCTGCATTAGATCCACTTCACGATCGTTAAAATCCAGATCAAATTCAATCTCTGGATTTGCCTGCATAAACTCGGTAATCGCCGGCGCCATGTGCACCAGGCCAAAGCTGGACGGTAAAGCCACCTTCAATTTACCTTTCAGTGTGCCATGCGCCTGGGCGGTGGCCAGCTCGGCTTCGAGTACATCTTCAAGGATACGCACACACTGATGATAAAAAGACCGGCCGCTATCGGTCAGATTCATCCGCCGTGTGGTTCGGTGAAAAAGCTCTACCCCCAGATGCGCTTCCAGCTCTTTCAGGCGTCGACTCACCGCTGATTTCGCCACCCCGAGCCGGTCTGCCGCACCACTGATACTGCCCGCCTCTACCACCCGGATGAAAGTCGCCATATTCTCAAAGCGATCCATCACCACCTCTATTGTTGCGATTCATGGAACAAATAATTCTTATTATGCTTGTTTATTCTTTTTTCAACAACACAAATAATATGCTCAACAACGACACAAGACACACGTCGTATGTAAAAACAAACAATTATTCAGACAGAACCAGAGGAGATCGACCATGAAACAAGTTAGCCCGCTAATCGCACGAATTTTTCTCGCCCAGCTTTTTCTACTTGCAGGCTTCAGCAAGATCGGCGCCTATGCAGCCACCCAGGGTTACATGAACGCGATGGGTGTCCCCGGCATGCTGCTGCCACTGGTCATACTGCTTGAAATCGGTGGCGGCCTCGCCATCCTGCTGGGATGGAAAACCAGCTGGGCTGCGATCGCGCTGGCTGCATTCTCAATAGTAGCTGCAGCAATATTTCATCATAACTTTAGCGATCAAACTGCGATGATTATGTTCATGAAAAATATTGCGATTGCTGGTGGCTTTATCATGCTGGCCGTGCACGGTGCCGGGGCATACAGCATCGACAATCGTTCCAGCCACTAGGCCCTTATTCATACTCTCTATATGCGGGGCAATCTTGCCCCGCCTTTTAAAACACCAGAGGAAAACATCATGAAGTCACGGGCAAGCACCACACGATTCGTTCCCGCGATGACAGTCCCGGAAGGTGCTGGTGTCACCGTGCACCGCGCTATCGGTATCCCCGCTTTACGAAATCACGACCCGTTTGTCATGCTCGATCATATCGGCAGTGATAATCCTGAAGACTACATCGCCGGCTTCCCGTCTCACCCACATCGTGGATTTATTACCTTCACCTATATGATCGATGGCGACATGGAACACAAGGACAGCATGGGCAACACCGGCAACCTGGGTCCCGGCGGCGCGCAATGGATGAAAGCCGCCAGCGGTGTGATTCATTCAGAAATGCCCAAACAGGAAAACGGCCTGATGCGCGGTTTCCAGCTGTGGATCAATCTGCCCGCGGCACACAAGATGGATACGCCCGAATACCAGGAATATAAATCAAACGCGTTTCCTGTGGTTGAAACACCTGACTACAGGGTTAAGGTGGTGATCGGTCAGTTTGCTGA